>WGBF01000055.1 GCA_015494485.1 bacterium
GGGGCTTACCTCTGCTGTGTTTACCCTGATAGCGTTTAAGGAAACCGGTGTACAACCGGAACTGGATATTAAGGTCCTGCTAGCGGCTGATGAAGAAACCGGTTCCGGTTACGGACTGGACTACGTGCTAAAAACCCACCCGGAATTGTTCCGAAAAGAAGATATCATTATTGTGCCGGATGCTGGCGAACCGGATAGCTCCATGATTGAAATTGCTGAAAAGTCCATTCTGTGGTTAAAATTTAAAACTACCGGAAAACAATGCCATGCCAGTACCCCGGATGCCGGTATCAATGCCTTTAAAGCAGGCTCCCACCTGGTGGTTGCTCTGGAAAAATTGTATGACATCTTTAATAAGCGGGATGAGGTATTTCAGCCGCCGGTTAGCACCTTTGAGCCTACGATGAAGGAAGCCAATGTGCAAAACGTAAATACCATTCCGGGAGAGGACGTGTTTTACCTGGATTGCCGCGTGTTACCAGACTATTCTCTGGAGGAGGTGAAATCCGCAATTCGCACGATTGCCGATGACATTGAGAAGCAATTTAACGTCCGCATTGAATTTGAACCGGTTCAGGAGTTGCAGGCCGCACCGGCAACGCCGCCCGATGCCCCGGTGGTAAAACGGCTCCAGGAGGGTGTGAAAGCGGTGTATAACGTGGATGCCAAACCGATGGGTATTGGCGGTGGTACCGTAGCCGCCTTTTTCCGCCAGGCCGGTTTACCGGTGGCGGTGTGGTCCACCCTGGATGACACCTGCCATCAACCCAATGAATATGCCGTAATTAGCAACATGGTGAATGATGCCAAGGTGTTTGCCCATGTAGCGCTTTAGAAATAAAAACCAGTTGAAAAAAAGCCCCGCGGGCGTATCCACGCGGGGCTTTTTCTTACCGGAAAAAACGGTAGGATTACTGGGATTTAAAATCCACCAATTCCACTTCAAAAATTAAGGTTGCGTTGGGCGGGATGGGGCCAATACCGCGCTCTCCGTAAGCCAGTTCCGGCGGGATAACCAATTGGGCTTTCTCCCCCTTGCGTAACAATGCAATGCCTTCATCCCATCCGGGAATTACCTGTTTGGCGCCCAGGCGGAAGGAAAGGGGTTCGCCGCGGTCGTAAGAACTGTCAAACTTGGTGCCATCGGTTAACCAGCCGGTGTAGTGGACAAATACCATATCCCCCGTTTTGGGTCGCGGGCCGTCTGTTTTCTTAAAAATCACATATTGCAAACCGGAAGGCGTTACTTCGTAATCGTTTTCATTGAATTTATGCGGACCACTGGCTGCTTTTTCAACGGATTTTTCGGCTGGTGCAGCGGAAGCGGTTTCCTCCGTTTGCTGTTGCTGCTGTGCTTCTTTTTGCCCGCAACCGACTAAAAATGCGGCGATAACAAAGATCAGAACATATTTCATGAGACACCCCTGTGTTTTGGTTTACTGAAACGCCAAATTACTGGCAAGATTTCCGGGGAACAAGTGCATTTTGTTTTTCGTTTGTGTTGAATGTAACCAAAACAACCGGGAAAACGCTTGACATATTTTTCCTGTTGGGTTTATATTTTCAACTTGTGTGAAGGTGTACCATGTTAAACCAAAGTGTTTTATTGTTAAATCAAAATTACGAGCCACTGAGTGTTTGTAATGTAAAGAAGGCGGTTATTCTGTTGTATCTGGGAAAGGCGGAGATGATTGAAACCAACCATGGGCTTATCCGGTCTGTTAGCCGCACCATGCCCATTCCCAGCGTAATTCGGCTCATTCACTACATTCGGGCCCCCCGCAAACGCATTGTGCTGAACCGCAAAAATTTGTTGATTCGGGACAATTACACCTGCCAGTACTGTGGCCGCCGAACCTATCCCTTAACCATTGACCACGTCATCCCCAAACAATTTGGCGGTAAGGATACCTGGGAAAATCTGGTGGTGGCCTGTCTGGCCTGTAATAATAAAAAAGCCAACCGTACCCCGGAACAGGCTGGTATGCGGTTGATTAAGAAACCGCAAAAGCCCAATCATTTCTTTTATTTTCAACACTTTATTGGCGTGAAGGACGAAAAGTGGAAACCCTACCTATTTCTGGATTAACAAAAGGAGACGGGATTTATGTTAGAGATTAAGAAGAAGCGCGTGCTGAGCGGAATTCAGCCGTCGGGTGTGTTGCATATCGGAAATTATTTTGGTGCCATTCGTCAGCATATTTTGCTGCAGGATGATAATGAATGCTACTACTTTGTGGCCAACTACCATGCTATGACCACCATTCACGATAAAAAGACGCTGGAAGAAAACACGTTTATGGTGGCCTTGGATTATCTGGCGCTGGGGTTGGACCCCAAAAAAGCCACGTTATTTGTGCAGTCCGACGTACCGGAAGTCACCGAACTGGCCTGGATCCTTTCCACCATTACCCCCATGGGATTGCTGGAAAGAGCCCATTCCTACAAGGATAAAATTGCCAAAGGTATTTCCCCCAACCACGGTCTGTTTGCCTACCCGGTATTAATGGCAGCAGACATTTTAATTTACGATTCCGAACTGGTTCCGGTGGGCAAGGACCAGAAACAACACCTGGAAATGACCCGGGATATGGCGGAAAAATTCAATCACATTTTTGGGGAAACGTTTGTTATTCCCGAAGAATTGATTTTGCCGGAAGTGGCCGTGGTGCCGGGAATTGACGGGCAGAAAATGAGTAAAAGTTACAATAATACCATTGAAATTTTTGCCGATTACAAAACCCTGAAGTCTAAGGTCATGAGCATTGTGACCGACTCCA
>WGBF01000056.1 GCA_015494485.1 bacterium
CATGGAGACCGTGCGTTAATGAGTGACGACCCCGAAACCTGGCCGGACCCCTGGCCGAAGGGGTATCCCGTCTTGGGCGACAGCATAAAATTCGACCCGGAGACCGGTTGGCCGGGCTTTGGCCCCAATGGGGAGCAACTGGCGGATCAGGAAATGTTCTCTGTGGTGGAGGCCTGGGGTGGTACTGACCAGCTTACCTACCCGGATGCACATCCGAATTTTCTGCGAACACAGATGATTATCCGCGGCATGGCCTGGAAAGGCACGCTGTATGAAAACTTCATCGTCTGGGTGTACGTTATCCGTAATATTGGCACCGCGCCCATTCGGGATATGCGGGTAGCCATTCATGCGGATTTTTCGTTCATCCCGGAGTTTTTCCCGGGGGTGGGCTATGATGCGGACCGGCACTATTATGACCCCAAATTACAACTGGCATACGGTTGGGATGACGATGGCTTTGAGGAGAATCCCAACGGGGGAACCCTGGGGCCGGAAGATATTGCCTGGGCCGGCGTGGTGGCACTGGAAATGCCGGGACCATCCAAAAAAGTGGAGACCTACGATGCGTTTCATTTCTGGATGGAAGCAACCACACCCAATGGGAACGGGGCCCGCCCGGACTGGTATTTCAAATACAATGTATTGAATTTAAACGACCCGCATGACAGCAACGGCGATGGGATTGACGACGATTTCGATATGGATGGCGTTCCGGATGCTGAAGAAGGGGGACCGGGCTATTATGTTGGCGAAGGGGCGGATGGCCTTCAAACCCTGGGATCCGGACCGTTTACCTTAGCCCCCGGCGAAGCCGATACCCTGATCTTTGCCACTGTGTTTGGACGTTCCGAAAAGGAATTGAAGACCGTGGCCCAACGGGCAATTACGCTTTACGAAAGCAACTGGCAGGTGGTTAAAGCACCTCCGGCACCCATCGTGGAGGCTATCCCCGGTGACCGCAAAGTTATGCTGGTGTGGGGCACCGAAAGCGAAAAAGATCCCCAGTTTGAGGGGTACAAGATTTACCGATCCCTGGACGGAGGAATTACCTGGGGGGACAAAACATTCAAGGATTTTGAAGGCGGGGTTCACTACGTGCCCCTGGCGCAGTTCGATTTGGAAGATGGCATAAAGGGGTATTACAAAACGCTTCCGGAATATGCCTGGTACTACCTGGGAGATGATAATTGGTCTCAAATCCGGAAAGTGGTGGAGGTGGATTCCTTTAAATATTTTGATGTTGGCGATACCGTGAATATTTTTATCGATAATAATGTCATCAACGGACTGCGATACCGCTACTACATTGCCGCGTATGACAGCGGAAATAAAATCATTGGCCCCCTGGAAAATTCCTATGCCAATGACTCGGCAGAGATGAACAACACCGTGGAAGTGGTACCCCGCGCTCCGGCGGCGCCGCCAAGTAAATTGAACGAAATCCGGGTGGTACCCAATCCCTACCGGGTGGCGGAAATCTGGGAGCAAGGACTGTACAATCACGAGATTCAGTTTACCCGCCTGCCAAATAAAGCGACCATTCGTATTTTTAATGCTGCCGGGGAATTGGTGCGGGTGCTGGAACATCGGGCGGAAAATGCACTGGCACCTTCCATTTGCACCTGGGACCTGAAGAATCGCTTCAATCAATTGGTTGCCCCCGGGGTGTATTATTTCCACATCAAAACGCCGGAAGGCGAGGTAACGGGTAAATTTTTAATTATCATGTAGCGCGGATGACAGGAAAAATTTTTACAGAATAGGGGGTAGAATGCGGAAAGTTCACACATTTGTTTTAGTGATTGTGCTGGCGACAGTGGTAGTGGGGCAGCCGGTGCTTTCCGTTCGGAATGGAACGATTAACCTGGAAGTGGACAGTCGTTTGTTTACCCGCGTTGTTCCGGAGGTTTCCGGAGCGCACCCCTTAATGAACGCATTCCTGCCGTCCGAACAATTGTTGACCGATGCCGGCGCACTTACCGAATTCTCCTTTGTGAAAAAATACAAAACAGGAGATACCCTGGTTGTTGTTGGAACGTACCAGAAAGGGCAGGTTACCATTACCAAACAGCTCCGGATTGTAGCGAATAAGCAGTATCCGGGAGTACTGGTAATAGAAGTAGTTTACCGCAATATGGGGGCAAAACCCGTATCTGTGCGGGGGTGGAAAAACCATGCCTATCGGTTGCAGTCCACCGGAGATGACCCACCGTTTTGGTCTTACCAGAGCGGAAGTTACGAAGAACGGTACGATTGGGTGACCCCATTGCGTCCCGGTTTTTACCGCCGGAATTACATGGGAATGAACGCCTCGGATTACGGTGGCGGAACCCCGGTGGTAGATGTGTGGCGGCGGGATGTGGGGATTGCCATTGGTCACGTGGATATTTTCCCCCGTTTGGTTTCTCTACCGGTGGATTTTAAAGACCCGCGGGGGCTCCGGATTGATATTGAAATGGAAAAATCCCGCGTCTTGAACCCCAGCGAAAGCCTGCGGACGCTGCCGACATTTGTGATGGTGCATCAGGGAGATTTTTTCAAGCCGCTACAAACCTATCGACGCATGCTCCAAAACCGGGGACTCCGTTTTGCTGGTCCGGTGCCTACCGCCTATGAACCCATCTGGTGTGCCTGGGGCTATGAGCGCAATTTTACCGTGGACCAGATTGTAAAAACCATTCCCAAAGTTAAGTCCTTGGGATTGGAATGGGTAGTGATTGATGATGGGTGGCAAACGGCAGAAGGGGATTGGTACTTGAATCCCCGGAAATTCCCCCACGGCGATGCGGATATGAAAAAACTGGTGGATACCATCCATAAAGCCGGATTAAAGGCCAAACTCTGGTGGACCCCATTGGCAGTAGACCCCGGAACGGATCTGTACAACAAACATCGGGATATGTTGCTGTTAAATGCCGATGGGTCGCCGCGCCTGATTACCTGGTGGGATAGCTATTACCTGTGCCCGGCGTATGCACCTGTTCGGGAATACACCCGGCGATTGGTGCAAAAATTCATCGGTGAGTGGGGATTTGACGGGCTGAAAATCGATGGGCAGCATTTGAATGGTGTCCCGCCGTGTTACAATCCAGCGCATCATCATCACCGACCGGAAGAATCGGTGGAGCAGTTACCGGATTTCTTTCGCATGATTTACCGGGAAGCCACCAAAATAAAGCCCGATGCCGTGGTAGAAATATGTGCCTGCGGTACGGCTGCTTCGGTTTTCAATATGGCCCATATGAATCAACCGGTGGCTTCGGATCCACTGAGTTCCTGGCAAATTCGCCATCGGGCAAAAGTGTACAAAGCGTTAATGGGGCCCAACGTGGCCTATTACGGGGATCATGTGGAGTTAAGCGATGGCTTTCAGGATTTTGCCTCGACCGTTGGCGTGGGTGGGGTAATTGGCACCAAATTTACCCTGCCGGGCTTTGGCAGCGATACCGTTCAGCTGACCCCCGAAAGGGAAAAAGTCTGGAAGAAATGGATTTCAATTTACAACGCACATCGTCTGGCAGAAGGGCAGTACCGCGGGGATTTGTATGACATTGGGTACGACCGCCCGGAAACCCACGTCATTCAAAAAGGCGACACGCTATTTTATGCCTTTTATGCCCCTGAATATCAGGGAACGGTAACATTCCGGGGACTGGAAGCCGGGAAATCCTACCGCATCTGGGATTATGTTCATGATAAGAATTTAGGAATCGTGTCGCGTAGCACGCCTGTGCTTCCGGTTCAATTTACCCATGCTTTACTGGTCGCAGCCGTTCCGGTTGAGAAAAAATGAGAACAACCCGGTTTTAAAAGCCCAGAATATGTTTCGTGCTTTTCCAGCTAAATACCTGAGCGGTGGGCCACTTCTCATCTTTTTCGCCACCATACACTAAATAGGCATGCTCCGGGGAGGATTGAGTGAGTTTCTGCCAGAATTCCAGATTTTTGAAAAAATCCGGTATTACAGTGGTACCGGATTTTATTTCGATAGCTTTGGCGTATGTACCAAAATCAATAATGCAATCAATTTCGTGACCGCTGCGGTCGCGCCAGAAATAAAGCTGTGCGGGGTGCGCCGCATTGGAAAGACGCTTTTTTAATTCCGAAATCACAAAAGATTCAAAAATAGCACCCCGCAAATAATGTAATGCTAAATCCTTTGGGGATTGAATACCCAGTAATGAACAAACCAGGCCGGTATCGTAAAAATACAGTTTGGGGGATTTTACGATTCGCTTATTGAAATTTTTGTAGTAAGGTTGTAAAAGAAAGACAATAAAGCTCGCTTCCAATATGGAAATCCAGGACAAAATTGTTCTGTAACTGACACCCAGTTCATTTCCAATAGCAGATGCATTGAATAATTGCCCAACCCTACCTGCGCAAAGCTGTAAAAAGGCATGGAATCGATTTAAATCACGAATATTTTCCAGTTGGCGCACATCCCGTTCCACATAAGAAGCAATATAAGATGGATACCATTCCTGCGGTTCCAGATCTTCATTGTAGAGGCGGGGATACGACCCCCGGAAAGCCAGCTGAGTAAAATCATTTCCGACAGGATAAACAGACATGATTTCTGTTGTTGTTAACGGCAATAAGGTAAGCAACGCGGCCCTTCCTGCCAGAGATTGTGAAATTTTCTCCATTACAAGAAAATTTTGTGAACCGGTTAAAATATATCGACCGGGCATATTTGTTTCGTCGACAATTCCCTGAATGTAAGAAAAAAGGTCGGGAAGACGTTGAGCCTCATCCAGAATGATTCCTTCGCCTTGATAAGAGGTTAAAAAAAATCGAGGGTCGGCGGCGACCCTGGCACGGACATCAGGGAATTCCAGATTAATATATTCATAATTCGGGAATAGTGCTTTAACCAGAGTAGTCTTGCCGGATTGCCGCGGCCCGGTAATTGTAATTACCGGTAATTTTTGCTGAAATTTTTGTACGGTGGGTGAAATTTCACGATAAATCATATCGGCTCTTTTTGAGGTAATGTAATGCTGTTTTTTTAAATAGGCAATAAAAATTGGTAAAATTAGAAGTATTACTTCTAATTTGTCAAATTTTAGGGGCAATGGATAAATAAAGGCGATTATCTTTTGAACACTCCTGATTTCCGACCCTGAAATTTACGCCACGCTATTATTTAGGTTGTCTGCGGAATTTTTTCTTACTGAAATGAAATTTCAAAACATCCGGCGAATTCTGAAAGCAGAGGTAAAGCGCGGCGGTTCAATGG
>WGBF01000057.1 GCA_015494485.1 bacterium
AAAGCCCTCGATGTTTTCCAGGATTTGCTTGAGTTGCTGTTGGGCTTCGTACAATTTTAGTTCTGTCAGTTTCCGTTCGGTAATATCCATGGCGGAACCCATGGCCGCCGGTTTGCCTTCGAAAATAATGAACGTAGCCGTATAATCAATCCATCGGATTTGACCATCTTTGCGCAGGATTTTAATTTCGTACCGTGGGGAAACGTTTTTACCCTGTTGCCGGAGTTTTCCCCGTTTCTTAACGATTTCCTGCTGATCGGGATGCACCACTTCCCAGAAGTTCATACGATACAGTTCCTGGGCGGAGTAACCGGTAATTTTTTCCGCACCGGGATTCACGTAAACAAATTTATCTTCCCTGTAAATGAAGATGCCCGTAGGTGTATTTTCGGCCAGTGCCCGGAATTTTTGCTCACTTTCCCGGAGGGCATCCAGGATGTTCTTTAATTTTTGTTGTTCCAGAACCAGGTCATTGGTCCGACGAATAACCTCCTGTTCCAACCGGATACGCTGGGACTCCAGGCTGGAAATTCGGTATGAATATCCCCCGTAAATTACCGCCACGCCAATAATGATCATTAACACAACAAACCAGGTGGTTCGCCACCAGGGAGGCAGAATCTGAAAATGAAATTCCACCGGTTCGCTAATCAGACCAAAGGCGTTCACCGTGCGAAGTTGAAAGGTATATGAATTGGGCGCCAGTTGGGATAACAACACCGATTTTTCTGCAGACGGCTGCGACCAATTCTCGGAAAGCGGCAATAAGCGATATTGAAATTTTAATTTGTTTGGGTAATTCAAATCAATGCCCGAAAACGAAATCCGAATAAAGGATTGGGAGTGGGGTAGGCGGGCGTTATTTAAAATTCGGGATTTCTCCGGAAATTTTTCTACCGCGGTGATAATGGGTTTAACAATTGAAAATATGACATAGCGATTATGGGGATTGTAATGGACCAGACCGCGAATCGTTCCCCACCAGAGCGACCCATCATTATCCAGCAATACCGCACCCTGGCTGCCTTCCTGCCCTAAAAAACCATCTTTGCGGGTATATACAATAATTGTGGAATCACTCATCGTAAGTTGGGCCATTCCATTGGAGAGCGTAAACCAGATAGTGTTGTCCTCAGTAATAATAATACTGTATGCTGTGTTACCCGGTAAGCCAAATGTGCGGTCGTATTGTTTAAAATCATTACCGGTAAATTCCACAATTCCCTTTCCGGAGGTCGCAAACCAGATGTGACCTTTTTTATCTTCTGCAATATCAAAAACGTATTTGGCCGGAAAGCGCAAGGAATCATTGAATAAAACGACGTGATCGTTCTGGATGTAGGCAATTCCGGCATCGTAGGTGCCAACCCAGATTCGTCCCTGAGAATCAACCAGGAGGGAATTAATGCGGTTACTGGGTAACCCTTCTTTGGTTGAATACCGGGTCCAGGTACCGGTAGAGGATGTGTATTTAAATGCGCCGGAGTCAAATGTGGCAACCCACAAATTCCCATCCGGGTCGATAGTTAAATCCAGAATTGAAGGAAATACCTTAAAATTTGCCACCTGTACTTTCCGGAATGTCCTGGTTTTTTTGTTGTATGCAAATAAACCGTTCCGGAGTGTTCCAATCCAGATTTCTTTTCCATCCGCCGTTTCCTGAAAGGCCATCACAAATTCCGGGGAAATGTTATCCAGAATCTGGTCAATCTTGCGAATGCGGGAGAAATCCGTTATTCCATTATTTCCGGGAACAACTGAAAATCCTCTTCGGCCGCCAATCCACAAATTGTTTTCAGAATCCCGATACACGCTCCAGACTTCCCGGGAGGTAAAATACTGTTCCCCGGGGTAAAACTCGAACGTCCGCCCCCGATATTGCTGCAGGCCGCCGCCGTTAAGGCCAATCCACATGTTGCCATCTTTGTCTGAAAACAAGGAATAAATATTATCCGACTTCAGTCCGTTTGCAGTTGTTAATTGGCGAAAGTCGAACTGGCGGGTAGATTCTTCATAACGGACAATGTTAATCCCCTGACGAAAGGTACCAAACCAGATTTCTCCATTCCGGTATTCTGAAATTGCCAGCACCGGATTTACATATTCTTCTGGCAGGGGTACCGGTTGCCATCGCTCCAATGGCCAACTTCTGTGGTGAAACCAGATGTGTCCGTTGGTGGAAGCAATCCAGAGATGGTTGTGGGAATCTTCAAAAATTTCAGAGAATACGGGTGTTCGACCCGATGTGGATAGGGGCAAATAGGTAATGGAATCTGTTTTCAGATTGTAAAGTCCCAGTCCATTGGTTGTCGTTGCCAGGTACGTTTGATCATCAACCTGATGAAGATCTAAGAATTTAATCTTTTGTCTGGTATGTAGCGGGACCAGGAGGGAATCCAATTTGTAGCCAACCTCTCCTAACTCGGTTATAATCCATACCCGATTGGATTTGTCGATGTAAATCTTTTTGAGCGGGGCTTTCAAACTGTCATGCGCCCAGGGGATTTTTTGAAAGCGTTCCTGGCCTGGGAGCAGGCAGGAAATATCCCCACTATAAGAGCCTGCGTATAAAATTCCCGCAGTATCCACAGCCAGTGCGCGAACAAAGTCTTCTGCAATGCCCTGTTCCTGGGTATAAACTTTGAAGTGAAACCCGTCAAAACGGTTAATACCATCCACAGTACTTAGCCACAAATAACCGTCTCGGTCCTGGACAATACTGGTCACCTGGGATTGAGTAAGCCCATCGTCTACATCAAATGACTTGAAAAAATAGATTTGTCCATTGCTTAAAGCAGGAAGGAGTAAGAAGAAAAATACAAGAACCTGTTTAAATTTTTTATCCATAGAAAATTAATTTCTTGTGAATAGTTATTATCGTCATCTGTATTGAGG
>WGBF01000058.1 GCA_015494485.1 bacterium
GGGCCGGGGCCAACCGGGTGGTGAAGCCCTACGAAATTGGCGGAGCGCGGATTGCGCAGGTGTTATTGCGTCCCGGGGTGGTGGATTTTATTGACCTGGTAGCCCGCCAGAAGGGCATTGATTTAAAGCTGGAAGAGATTCAGGTGCATCCGGGGGCGCCCATCATTGGAAAGACCCTGGCGGAATCCCCCATTCGTAAGGACCTGAACATTATTATTGTTGCTATTTTCCGCGAGGATGGCAAATTCATTTACAACCCTTATTCCAATACCAAAATTCTGGAAGGGGACCGTTTAATTGCCATTGGAAACCAGGCGGCGCTGGAAGAACTCAACAAACTGTGTCTGGTATCGCCGACTCAAAACCAATAAGAAGGAATGCCAATGACGTTTCCCTATAAATTCAAGAAGATTTTTGTGCACCGGGAAGCCCGGGAGGACGAAATTACCCGGCGGATTCTCAACGCGTTTCCGCAGTTACCGGTAGAGGAAGTGCCTTCGGAGGCTGCGTTTCTGGACATCGTTGGTGCGGTTCCGCTAACCGAAGGCAAAAAATATTTGTGGCTTTCCCGCTACAAGGGCAATTTCATTAAATATTGTCCCGGCGCTACCGGCACGTCCAGGCATTACCGCTGTTGTAATTACCTGGTCATTAACGAAGCCACCAACTGCCCCATTGAGTGCAGCTATTGCTTTTTACAGGGGTACGTGACCAACCCGGCGATGACCATTTACACCAATTACCAGAAGATACAGGAGGAATTGCAGCAGCTTTCGGCAGCCAATCCGGGGCGAATTGTACGCATTGGCACCGGTGAATTAACGGATAGCCTGGCCCTGGACCCCATTGTGCGGCTTTCCCACAAGCTGGCGGCCACCGTAGCCGAATTGCCCAACATTGTGCTGGAAATGAAGACCAAAACCAACCACATTGACCACTTGCTGGAAATGGCGTACCGGAAAATGGTGGTGTCCTGGTCGGTGAATCCGGCCTGGATTGTGCAAAAAGTGGAGCACAAAGCGGCCCCCCTGGAACAGCGCCTGGCGGCCATGCGCAAAGTGAATGATGCCGGGTTTATGATTGGGCTGCATTTTGACCCCATTATTTATTACAAAAACTGGCGGGAGGGGTACCGGGAGCTCATTGCTGCGCTGGCCGAAGTGATTGACGGGAGCCGGATTGCCTGGATTAGCATGGGCAGTTTTCGGACGCCGCCGCCGTTAAAGGAAAACATCCGCCTGCGGTTCCCCAAAACCCCCATTCTGGCGGGGGAGCAAATTCGCGGCAAGGACGGCAAAATGCGTTACATCAAGCCTCTGCGGTTGGAAATGTACCGCACCATTTACCAATACCTGAAAGAAGCGTTTGGTGACCCCTACGTGTACTTTTGCATGGAAAGCCTGGATTTGTGGAAAGCCGTGCTGGGCAAAGCTCCCGCCAACAGCGGGGAGGTGGACTACTATTTTGCCCGCCATGTGCATCGTCAGTTCCCGGAATTTCAGTTCCCGGAACCGGAACCGGCGCGGTACCAGCAGCCCATCTGGCATGCACCCGGTGAAGCCACCGCCCTGTGGCAGGCACCGGTGGAATTTGTCGGTTTGAACACCACACCCACCGGAGAGGCCCAATGAGCCATCCGACGTCCTCCAACGGTTCGTTAACCGTGTACCTGGCTGGGGCCATTGAATATGCACCCGACAACGGGTGTGCCTGGCGGGAGGAATTAACCCGATTTCTGGAAGGGGAATTGGGGCATGCCGTGTTTAATCCCTGCCTGGAGGAAAATCATGTTTTAACACCGGAAGAATTCCGGCATTTTCGCACCTGGAAACGCACCGACCTCCCCCGCTTTCGTCAGACGGTGCGGAAAATTATCCACACCGATTTGCACACCCTGCTGAACCGCATTGACTACATTGTGTGCTTGTGGGATGAATATGTGCTGCGGGGAGCCGGTACGCATGGGGAATTGACTTTGGCATTCTGGCATGGCATTCCGGTGTACATGGTCAGCCACATTCCGGTGGAGCAAATGAGTAGCTGGATAATTGGCTGCACCACGGAACTGTTCACGGATTTTGAGGCGCTGAAAGCGTTTTTGCGTCAGCAATACGGTCAACTGTAAATTTCCCTTCCGATGAAATAATATCCGACCATTCATTTCTTAAAAAATTTTCCGATTTTTATTAGATATTCGTTTGTGTTAAATTGAGCGCTTTAAATTGTCAGTACGGCAATAATCGAAACTCATTTTGCAAAATAATGGCCTCAATTTAAAAAAATGAACTTCAAGATAAGCCAAAAAGGGAAAATTTAATGGACACTGCGTCAAAATCACGCATGTTTGAACCCTTGCTTCAATTTTCCGCTGAACACCGCGTAAAAGCCCAGGCCGAAGCCCGCGCCCTGCTGTTTGAAAAGTTTCCGTTCGGTAACGGTAGCGATAGTGACCCCCTGATGCAGAATGTGCAGGCCGCGTTGTCCGACGCGTCTGTGGCATTTCGGCTTTCTCCGGTACAGCGGGATGTGTATTACAACGATTCCGGCACCGCCTTTGTCCCCTATTTTATTAAGAAGATGTTGCTGCGCATTAAAGGGCGTTTTGTGGTACGTCCCGGTTCGGTAGCGGATTTGCAGGCCTTTGTGCGCTACGCCGCAACAGAACAGCTGAGCTACACCATTCGGGGTGCCGGAACCTGGCCGTTTGGTGGCGCAGTGCCCCAGAATAATGACATCATCCTGGACCTCTCCCACCTGGACTTTTTCCATTTAGACCGGGATGCCCGGCGATTGGTGGTTGGTGCCGGAACTGTATTTGCCGATGTGCGAAAATTCCTCCGGGAGCAGGGCTTTCGTTTAAAACAGGACATTACCAACCCTCATTCCGGCACGGTGTGTGGATGGATTGCCACGGGCGGATTGGGCCTGGGAGCCTTTAAATACGGCCATGTGCGGAAATCCGTGCAGGCGCTGCTGGTCATTACTCCGGAAGGCGACATGCGGATTTTAACCCCGGAAGATCCGGATTTTGAGGCCCTGTTTGGCAGCGAAGGCCAGATTGGAATTATCGCCGGGGCGGCGCTGGACGTGCTGCCGGAAAGTTACATCAGTAAGCCGTACGCCTTCTCCTTCGATTCTGCGGAAGAGGCGCAAAAATTTATGCAACTGGTGATTAACTGGGGATTGAAACCGACCTCTCTGTTGTATTTTGATCCCCATTACATTGCCATTACGTACGACATTGAAAAAGAAAAACACACCAAAAAATTAAACGCGGCCCTTAAAAATGAGGATGATTTTGCCATTCAGCGGGAGCGGCACGAACTGGAGAGCATCGAACGCCTGGGGGAGGTGCGCCATGCGGTGGTCATGGAATTTGACACCCGGGAGGATTACCAGGAAGCGTTAAAATACCCCCCGTTTAGTGCGGAAAGTAAACGACGGCGTTACCAGGGGATTACCTATCAGCGGTTAAGTGCAGCGGTGGCGCACCGATTGTGGGATCATCGGTATCAACCGGTGCAAATGAAACAACGGGGCCCCTCCATGCTGGTCAGCGAAACCATTGTCCCGCTGGCGGCTTTCCCGTTTTTAATGGAATTCATTCAGTCCGCAATTAGCAACTGGACCCAGAATCCGGTCAAAACCGAAGGGCATCTGATTAATGATCAGGAAATGCTGTTGCAAATTATTGTGCTGGCCAATATGGAATCCCTGCGCCACAAAATTTACATCGGGCTGGTGCCCTTAATTACCCAGGCGGCACTGGAATTTGGGGGGCGCCCGTATGGCATCGGGGTGTGGAATCTGCCTTTTCTGGAGGCGTACCGTACCAATGGACGGGCAGAATGGCTGCAGAAACTGCAGGAAATAAAAGCCCGCTGGGAAGCCGCACGTTTGATGAACCAATGCAAATTCATTAATGAACGAGGTCGCCGCTTTACGCTGAAGTGGTTTACAAAATGGACCCCGCGGCTCATGCGCCCCGGTATCCGTCTGCTGAAGTTAGGGCGGGAGGAAGGCAACGGGTTCACCTGGCTGGCACTTCCCCGCCTGTTCTGGAAGCTGAACAAATGGCTGTTCCCCAAAGTTATTCCCCCGCAAGTGGAAACGGAACGCGACCCTCTGGAACAATACATTGCCAGTTGCGCAGAGTGCGACAGTTGCGAACGGGTGTGTCCCACCAGCGATGTATTCGGGTTACTGGGCATTGCCACCCCCATTACCCGTCGCAAAACGGCAGCACGATTGGCCCGCGGGCAGGAAATTACCCATGCGGAAGCACTGGGATTTCTGGTGTGTACCCGCTGCGACAATTGCACCCGCATCTGCCCTACGGACATCCCCCTCACGGAATTGTTCGATTACGTGGAACAGGATACCCGGTTTCAACTGGCGCTGGGACTGGATGAGGAAGAGCGGGAAGATTTCGTGGAACGCTTCTGGGATATTATGAAACAAAGCCCGCTGTATGTGGAACATACCCGTGCTCAACAGAAGGAGCCCCGCTCTCACCTGGAACACGGGCTGAAAATTCTGTACCCCCGGGGCTTCCCCTATGCCAAATTGTTCATTGACCCCGAAACCTGCATCCGCTGTGGCATGTGTGCCCACGAAAATGCCTGTACCTACGGTGCCCGGGAAGGCAAACCGCGGAACATCCCCTTTCTGTACGATGAAAACTGCGCCCTGTGCAATGCCTGCATCAACTTCTGTCCGCAAAATAAAGTGATTCAGGCGGAACGGGAATACCTGGATGCCCTGGCGGCCCATGCGGTGGACCTGGAAGAAAAAAAATACTGGGAAATGCGCAAGCGTTTCCTGCGGGATACCACCATCATTCAGCGTTCCCCGGAACTCACCGAAATGGCGGATATTTACGTCACGGAAGA
>WGBF01000059.1 GCA_015494485.1 bacterium
CCTCTACTGCCAGAAAATGATGGGTTGCCAGGGACCACGCCACATCACCCGTGACCTGCACTCCCCCAAAATCATAATAATCACTGTTGGAAAGATTTTGCTCCACCTGAATTCCGCCTGAGAGGTACAGCGCATCGTTCCAGAGCAAACGTCCAATCCGGGGATGAAGGATCAGACGCTTGTCTTTTCTTTGCTGCACCGGCAATAACCCACTCAGATTATTCAAAAATACAGATTTGGTGGGCGCGTACACAATCGCTCCCACCAGGAGACGGAAATCTATTTGCCAGTGGTGGGTTACCCACTTGCGCCACCGCATATTCACTCGATTTTCGGAAGCATCCACAAGGGAATAACCGGTCACATTATCACTGGGACGCACAAACCGTTTTTGCTCTCGTGAAACGTCCAGATGAATTTGCATCCCATTGGGGATCTGCCACACGGTATAGCCTTTCAAAGAAAATTGGTTAAAATTCAACTCGCTCAATTCCACAAAATCAAACGATTGGTACCGCGCAACAACCTGATATCGCAGGAAGCGTCCCAACTGCCCCCACCATTCCCCGTAAAACACCTGATCCACCCGCCGTAAAAATGTTACCTGCTGCTCGTCTTCTTTATTGTAGGAATACATTGCAGTTAAATATTGTGAAAATGGCAATGCCAGCCGAAACCCCACATCGACGGTATAATTCAGGTAGCGGTCATCCAGCGGTGGCAATGGGGTGCGACTTTCGGTACCAATAACCAGATTATCATTGTAAATGGCAGCAATGTGCGCGCGGGTAATCCATTGAAACACCGGTGATGTTTTTTGTGCCCACAGAACGCCGGTATTACCCCAGATACCTGCAAGAAGTGTTACCCAGGTAAGTGTACGCTTCAAAACTGACACAGCGGGCACACCTCGGCTTTTTTCTCAAAGGAATTTTTGAACACCTCCCCCTTTTTGAGCCGTTCATATTTTTGAATCACCGGAAGCGCATTGTTGCGGTAATCGGGTGGAAGAATATCCCCCTGCACCTTAGAGGCGCGGGGGCTGCACCCCAAAACCACCGCCGTCAACATAAGCGCCACAAAAAATCTGAGCATTGACCTTTCTCCTGTTATTGGTTGCTCTCCAATTGTACCTGAACCACCACAAATGCTTCCGCATCGCCCCCTTCCGCATTTTTCACCGTCACATAAATCTGGTAGGGGCCGGGAGCACAACACACGGGCCCGGATGGCGCCTGCCACACGACGACTGTGTCCGTTGGTTGGGGCGTTTCCACAAACTGGCCGCCGGAAGCCCGCCAATGGTAGGTCAATGGTGTTCCGGTAGGATTGGTAGCGATTACCCGAATGGTTGTTTTGCCGCCCAAAAACATGTGGGTTGGAGATGCGGAAAGGGAATCAATCACCGGAAGGGGATACGGCGGTTGAACCGGAATCACAATCGAACGGCTATCCACGCCGCCGCGGTTATCGGTTACCAGCACAGAAATTTCCTGATTGCGAAACTGTTCCCGTTCCGTGGGCGCCTGCCAGGTAACCGTTGCACCGTCTCCCACAATGGCCCCCGCACTGGCAATCCAGAAATATTGCAATTCATCGCCATCTGCATCCCGCGTTTCAGCGACCAGACGGGTAACATTTCCACCTTTAATCATTGTTGAATCGGCCCGAATGGCAACGATTTTTGGAGGATGATTGGCAGTATCGGGAGAGATAACGTTCATGACGATTTCCGAAGTGGTTTTCCCGCCGTGACCGTCCGTTACGGTAAGCTGAATCGTTACCGCGCCGGTTTCCTGCGGGGCAATCCACTGAACAATCTTCCCCTTTCCAACGATTGTACCGTTTTCCGGTTGCCACAGATACTGAAGGGTATCGGAATCCACATCCTGTGCCTCAACGTACAGGAAACTAAATCGGCCCCGGGGTACCTGCTGCGGCACGGCACGGACTTGCTCAATGGTCGGGGGCGAATTCACTTTTGCCGGTTGTAACGGCTGGTGTTGGCATCCCCCCTGCAATAAAACCAACACGCCCAACCAGAGCGTCAGCTTTAGGGTTAATACAAAAGCAGAGCGGTAAAGATACTTTCCCATGCTTACCAAATGGACCAAACGAATAAAC
>WGBF01000060.1 GCA_015494485.1 bacterium
GATGCCCTGATGTACATGGACGGCGCCAACCTGAATGCATTGCTGGGTATTGTTCGTCCCGGCGATCTGGGTTTTGACGTGATTCATTTAAACCTCCATAAAACCTTTTCTGTGCCGCACGGTGGCGGTGGACCGGGTTCCGGCCCCGTTGGCGTAAGCGAGCGGCTGATTGATTTTCTACCGGTACCTGTTGTCAAAAAGGGGGAAAATGGCTACTACCTTGCAGAGGATGTTCCCCATTCCATTGGACGCATGATTACCTTTTACGGCAATTTTGCCGCCCTGGTGCGGGCCTACAACTACATTCGGATGAATGGTGCCAGAGGATTGCGGGAAATTGCAGAAAATGCCATTATTAATGCCAACTACCTGTTGAAAAAAACGGCTCATTTACTGGATTTGCCGTATAAAACAACCCCCATGCACGAATTTGTCCTTTCCGGTGAACCGCTTCGGGAGTACGGGGTGAAAACGCTGGATGTAGCCAAACGCATACTGGATTACGGGTTGCATGCGCCCACGGTGTACTTTCCCTTAATTGTGAAAGAAGCCCTCATGATTGAGCCCACGGAATCCGAAAGTAAAGAAATGTTGGACTATTTTGCGCAGACATTGGAAAAAATTGTGAACGAGGCCAAAACAAATCCCGATGTGTTGCATAACGCACCGACGAAAACACCGGTGCGCCGAATTGATGAATTAACGGCCAACAAACAATTGGATGTTCAATTTAAGAACCAAAATTAAATGATGGGCCCATGGGTAAGGCAAAAATTTTAATTGTAGACGATAACGACCATATTCTAAAACTATTGCGGATTAGTCTGGCCAAAGCCGGGTATGATATTATTGAGGCACACGACGGGGACGAGGGCTATCAGGTAGCGGTTCAGGAAAAACCCGATCTGATTATTTCCGACGTGATGATGCCCAAAACCGATGGCATTGAATTTTGCTGGATGATTCGCGAAAATTCCCCCATTCCATTGGTACCGTTTATCTTTATGACCAGTCTGGAAGACAAAGACCTACAATTAAAAGGATTCCGCATTGGGGCGGACGAATATTTAATTAAACCCATCGACCGGGAAATTTTACTGGAAAAGGTGGAAGGGTTATTGAACCGCTCCCAGAAAGTTCGCCGGTTTGAAGAAGAAGAGCGCGGCAAAAAAGAAGTTCATGGGTTTGAAGGCAGCCTGGCCGATTTGACCCTGGCGGAGGTTATTCAATTGCTCAATTTGAATCGGCGGACGGGTACCTTAAGCATTGAAGCCACAGCCAGCGGCAAGATTGTGTTTGACGGCGGCGAAATGATTTTTGCGGAATACGACGATGCTACCGGAGAAGAGGCAATCAACCGACTGGTGCTGGAAAAGGAAGGCACCTTTCGCTTTGTACCGGAAAAGGAAGAGGTGGAGCGCAACATTGCCGGTGCCACCATGAATGTGCTGCTGGAAGCCTGCCGTCTGGCCGATGAAAGCAACTTGCAGGGCGAAGCCTGACCGGAATCCAATGGCGTGAGCGCTTTGTGATTCGTTTCCCCCTTACATCCCTTTTGATTATTCTGCTCAATTTTGCAGTTCCCCCGCAATACCTTGGTGCGGTGGACTATCCCCGTATGGTGGTGTTTACCGCGAATATCAATGCGGCACTGGATGACTGCGGCTGCTCCGGTTCCGCCGCCGGGGGCCTGGACCGCATTAAGACGCTGGTGGATTCCCTGCGGCAGCAGTATTCACAACTGTTGCTGGTGGATGGGGGCGATTTCTTGTCCAGTTATTCGCAGCCGGCACTGAACCACACGGTGGTGGATATTATGACCCGAATGGCTTACGATGCTATGGCCGTGGGAGACCAGGAGCTGGTGGAAGGCACCGGATTTTTGGACACGATGGCCCGCCGGTTACCGCTACGGGTTGCCAATCTAAAATCCAAAGCCGGAGAGCGATGGCAACAGTTTAAGCCGCCGCTGTTGAAAAATGGCCTCCGCCTGTTCTTTTTTACCCATCGGGAGGCGTTTGATTTTATTCCCCTGAACGGCCTGCCATTGACAGACCCCACGCCTCAATGGAATCCTGCGCCTACGATGCCGATTATTGTAGTTTTTCACGGTTCGCTGGAAGCTGCCCGGAAATTTGCCCGCACAGCCCCGGATGTATCTGTTATCCTGGTTGGCCATGATCAGCGCAAGGGGGTGTTTCGGGAAGGGCGCACAGTTCTGGTCACGGTGGGAACGGAAGGGGAAGCGGTGGCTCTGGTGCGCTTTGCTGCCGGTAAACCGCCCCAGGTTGAGCTGCTGCCAGTGGTTCGAACAATTCCACCGGACCCGGAAATCCGGCGATTGGTCGAAAAATTTTACCAGAGCCTTAATGGAAAATAAATCGTTGCCCTGACCTTCAATGGCTCCCCCCAACAGTTCACTCTATAAGATCAAAAAAGAAAGAGGCAATAGGGTTATTCCCAGGCGCTCAGTTTGTCCAGCAAATAGCCTTTGTTCTGTTCAAACACTTTTGCCTGCTCCAGGATGACCGTTTCGGCTTCTTCGTTACTCATGTCCTGCACTTCGCGGCAAAAGCTCCCGGAGCGCCCAAAATACAGCGGTGTAATAATGCTAACCAACCGACGCCGGTTGCGGCTCCAGGTCTGGTAGGTAAAGACAAAATCGTACAAAATTTTACTCCACAGTTCGGCCCCAAAGTGAAGCCCTTCCCCGGATTTCACCTGTTGATACACTTTTTCCAGACCGTGGAAATTTTCCAGGGAGAGTACGGTTTCGTACAGGGGACGGAAATGTTCAAAACCATCAATAAATTCGCGTTCCATTTTGCTAAGGGTTACGGCAACCGGCGGAATTTTGGGAATTTCGGATAATTCGTTAAACAGGGGGACCGAAACCGTTTCCTGCACGTTTTTCCAGTAATTTTCGTACTGACCAATTAGAAAAAACAGCGTACTGACCACCTGCTGAAACATGGGGCCCAGGTCTTCTGCCGGGTCTTTGGGGTCATGAATCTTTGCCCCCAGCTTGGCCTGCCCAATCCGGTACCCTTCCGCAATGGCACTTACCGTCATCCAGATGTCAATCCCGAATTTGGCCACGTCCGTGTTCCAGACATCCTGGTGGGCGTAAAACGACGCCAATTGTCCGCTAAAGCCAAAATCGCCACCAATGGGCTGACGGACGTCTTTGCCAAACAATGCCCGCGTAATGGGATACACAATGTGGTTGGTAATGGTGCCATCGTATTTGTGACGTAAATAATACGGCGCCAAAAAGTCCACCTTGTTTTCCAGAATGGGTTCTGTCATGTGCTTCACCCATTCGGGGGAAATACTGCGGAGGTCGGAGTCGAATACCGCACAGACGTCCACTTTGCACCGTTCCGCCATTTCGAACACGGCGCGGAAGGAGGTGCCCTTCCCGGGAATACCGCGGTAGATAGATACCTTCAGATGCACATCTTTCGGAACGTTGGCGGCTTCGGCCTCTTCCCGGGTATTGTCCAGCGACCCCCCGTCCGACACAAAAATCGCTTTCCGGAGGTTCGGGTAGTAGGCATGCAGCCCTTCGGCAACTTTTTCCACCACATTGCGAATGGTATCTTCGTTGTTAAATGAAGGGATGCCGACCAGAATGTCCAATTCGGATGTTTCCTGAATCCAGTTTAAAACATCTTTGCGCAGGGCGGTGGCATATTGTTTGAAGTTTTTCATGGTCCGCCTCCTTGTTTAACGTGGGCGTTTGTTATTGACGGATAACCAGCACTTTACCGCCGGTACTGGCGCCGTTATCATTGGTGACAAAATAAAGATACACGCCGGAATTGACGAAGTTCCCGTTTTCGTCTTTTCCATCCCATGTGGCCTGCGCGCCGGAAACTTCGTTAAAATCAGAAGGAGAGAGCACACGAACCAGTTGACCGTTGGGGGCCAGAATGCGCACTTCGCTGCCGTTAACCAGATTGAAAATGGTGAATTGGTTGGCGTTATCTTCGGAAATGATAAAGGGGTTGGGACCGGCTTTTACACTGGAAAAATCCGTGAAACTCCCGGAGAAAGGATTGTCATGCAGAATAACCAGTCCGGCATCTGTTCCGGCATACAGGTCGCCGTTTTGCTCATCCAGAAAAATGCTGTGAATGTTCGGAGAGGGGAGGTCGGCGTAAAAGATGTTGGAGCCAACTTTTTCACTGGTACGGGGAACAATGTGGTACCAGTTTTTCCCTTCGAACGGCGAACCACTGCCATTAACAAAACTGATACCCTTATCGGTGGCAAACCACTTGTTGTTCCGGGAATCAATGTAAATATCGTTAATAACCAGGCCTATCGGGTGGTAGTCTCCCCGCATGTCGTAAATGAGGCCCCCGGTGTACACATTTAAACCGCTTTTAGTACCAATCCACACGTAGCCGTCTGCATCCGCGGCGATCGCCAGTGTATTGTTGCTTTTCAGGTTGTCATCCGTTTCATTCCAGTCTTTGTAATTCAGGGTACCGGCTTCAGTCACTTCAATTTGTATGACCCCGATGCGTTCGGAGGCAACCCACAGAAACCCGAAAATGTCTTCAACAATGCGGAAAAGTTTGTTTTTGTGAAGTCCCCCAATGGGTTGCGAAAAGGTGTACCATTTGCCGGGGTCTGCAAAGCCGGCCTCACTGTAGGCATTTTCACCGTAAAAAATCAGGGGGCGATTGTTGCGGGCTTCGTTGTTGATGAGCCAGATGCCGTTGCGCCGGGTATCAGCGGTCATTCCGGTAACCACGGCATAATTGGGATTACTGATGACCCCGGATAATTTGTTGCGAAAATCCGGGTTGGATTGCACGGTCAGGGTATCCTCCCCAAACGGGGTAATACGCCACAGATTTCCCGTGGATGTTTCCGGGTTGATCAGGGTAACATCCAGCTCCGGGGAATAAATTTGGAGTCCGCCACCCCAGCTACCCACCCACACATTGCCGCCTCCATCCTCAAAAACCGAATTGGTTACGGACGCCGAGGACCAGATGAGATTTCCGAAGTAAAAGAAATTGTACCAGCCATCATCTGTCAGGACGGAAACCCCGGACCGCTGCTGGTCTTTGTACATACCGGCGGTACACCAAACCCATCCGCGGCTATCCACCAGTGTTTCGCCAATGTAATTATTGAACGGTCCCGGGAAGTGGATATTGGTTTTATCCGCCAGGAACAACCCCTGGTCTTTCTTCCC
>WGBF01000061.1 GCA_015494485.1 bacterium
CCTTTCCAGCGGAACGTATTATTACCGGTTAAAAACAGCTTCCGGCATCCGGACGGGTAACATGACGTTGTTGAAATAAGCCGTAGTATAGTTGCTTACCCTCTTTATTCAGGCCTTCTGAACTGCTTTCAGAAGGCCTTATGCTTTTTCCCCAACTGGAACTCTTCTGAACCTTTCTTTAATAAATCAACAAGTCATTGAAACTGGTTCCTGTAACCCTTAGTATACAGGTGCGGTTAAATTTAAATTTTTGCAATGAATATTTTTTCGTTACCGGCAATTGTTTCGTTTACCATTAATTTTAGCATTGCGCTAATTGTCTTATTGGATCAGAGCAATCGGTCGCTCAATCGGTGGTTTTCCGCCTTTATCTTTAATTTTGCCCTCTGGAATCTGGCCGAAATCTTGCTGTTGAACAGTCAGAATCGGGAGACCGCTTTATTTGCAGCCCAGATTTTATATCGGGTTATTTTTCTCGCTCCGGCGTTCTTTTTAATTATCGCTTATCAATTTCCCAAAAATATTCATCCCTACAGCCGGAAACCGTATTTTCCCGTACTTATTTTTGCTATTCCCATTATATTACTCATTTTCTCATTTCCGCATTTTCAAATTAAACTTATTCAATTATCCAGGACACCTGATGTTTACTATTACCAATTTTCATTTGCTTTTAGCATTCCTTTTCTACTGCTAATTTTTACCTTTCTGGGATACATTATCTGGGGCAGTTTGATTTTGATTTATAAAATTCCCCACCTGCGAACAAGCCGTCAAAAGAACCAAACCCGTATTCTGTTAATCGGGGTTTTATCCATTTTTATTTTTTTAGTGTTTATTAACACCATTCGCCCTATCCTTTCCAGCATATTCATGTTTTATGTGCTTTCCAGTATTTTGGTCATCGTTATTAGCGTATTTTTCCTGCTGGCCATTGTCCAATTCCACTTTTTCAAAATTTCGCGCCTGATTAGCGGCGGTATTACCTACACGGTATTGACGTCGTTCATTCTGGCCATATATTTTCTGGTGGTTAAGTCATTAAGCGACAGTCTTATTCATTACCTCGGATTCAATTCCTTTGCCTGGGAGGCTCTGCTGGTCTTATTTCTTATTATGATTATTCGTCCGCTGGAAGGACGAATACAAATGGCCGTGGATCGGCTTTTATATCGCGATATTCACACCTACAGGAAACATTTCCTGAAATTTTCACGGGATATGCTTTCGTACCTGGAGCTACCCGAATTTTTCGCTCAGGTGGAAAAGTTTTTAAAAAAGGAATTTCAATTACCCGCAGCTTATATTTTTATAAAAAATCAACATCGCAACGAACTGCGTTTACAATCCGGAAACCCTTCCCCGATCGTATTACCAGTGGATAGCTACCTGGAGAAACGATTGCTTTCCGCCCGGCGCGCTGTAGAAATTGGAGACCTTCCGGGTGAAAAACTAAATCCAGATATGCGCCGTTTCGTAGAGGAACACAACATCCAGCTTATTGTGCCCTTAATTCTGGAAGAGAAGTTAGCGGGAATTATCCTGTTGCCCCAACGCCATCTTCAAAAGGAATATCCGGAAGAAATTCAGGAAATTTTAACCATTTTTGCCAATGAAGTAACCACAGTGTATCATCGCAATCAGATCATTGAAAAAATTCGTCAGGAAGAACGGGAGCGGCTGCGCCTGCAACATCTGGCCGCATTGGGGCAATTAACTGCCGGCGTAGCACACGAAATACGCAATCCGCTAAACACCATTTCCACTGCCGCCGAAACCCTGTTAAACAGAAATCTTTCACCGGAAGACGCCACCGAACTGCAGCAATTTATTCTGGAAGAAGCAAACCGTTTAAATCTAATTTTAACGGATTTTTTAAATCTTTCCCGGCTTAAGGAACCCCACATTGAACCGGTTGACATTGGGGCCGTCCTGGATAAAACCATCAGTAGTTTGCAAAACCGCGGGATTCCGGATATTTCCATTACAATGCACATACCACCGGACATTCCCGTCATCGAAACGGATTCGGATCTGCTGTATCAGGCACTTCTCAATCTCGGAATCAATGCCCTGGAAGCCGTTGAAAGTCGGTGTCAGCAGGACGATTCATTTAACTGCACACAAGGTGAAGTTGTTTTTACTGTCAGCTCCAATACCGAAACACTATGGCTAAAAATTCAGGACAATGGGATTGGGATACCGGAAAACAGTAAAAACCAGATTTTTGAACCATTCTTTACGACAAAAGAAAAAGGTACCGGACTGGGATTATCCATAACGCATAATATTATCCAAGCATTACATGGCCGTATCCGAGTGGAATCCCAGTCTGGGAATACCCAGTTCGTTATTCAGTTACCCATCAAATGGCAGGTGAATGAAAATGGAAATGAATAAGCCCACCATTCTAATCGTTGACGATGAGGAACGTACCCGAAAGATTTTGAAAATGAACCTACAGGATCGATACCGCATTTTATTAGCCCGCAATGGAGAGGAAGCAGTCCACTACCTGCAGCATGAAACTGTTCACCTGGTTCTCTCGGATTTACGGATGCCGGGCATGGACGGCCTGGAGCTTTTGACATACGTTCGGGAGCATTTCCCTCACATTCCGGTGATCATGATTACGGCATTTGGCAGTATTGAAACGGCCGTAAAGGCCATGAAAATGGGCGCTCATGATTACATCGTTAAGCCCATCAAGCTGGACGAATTGGAGGTGCTGCTGGAAAAATCATTAAACTACGGGCAACTCCTGCAGGAGAATCTTTCTCTAAAGTCCCGATTGAAACAGTATGAAGGAATGCCGGAAATTGTTAGCGTTAATCCAAAAATCCGGGAAATATTAGAACGAATTAAACAGGTTGCACCCACCGATGCCACCATTTTAATCGAAGGCGAATCGGGAACCGGAAAAGCCTTGTTTGCCCGCGCTGTGCACTATTTTAGTCCCCGTGCCGACAAACCATTTTTGGAAATTAATTGCGGGGCCATTCCCCACGACCTGCTGGAAAGCGAATTATTTGGACACGAAAAAGGGGCGTTTACCGGCGCAGTGGCCACCAAAAAGGGAAAATTTGAGCTGGCCAGTGGCGGCACATTGTTTCTGGATGAAATTGGAGAAATGCCGCTGGATTTGCAGGTTAAGTTGCTTCATATTCTGGAAAATCAAACATTTACCCGGATTGGTGGTACCCAATTGATTACCACAGATACGCGCATTGTTGCCGCAACCAACCGCAACCTGCGGCAGGAAGTTCAGAACGGCCGTTTCCGGGAAGATTTATATTATCGGTTACGGGTGGTGTATTTCCACATTCCGCCCCTGCTGGAACGCAAGGAAGATATCCCCCTTTTAATTCAACATTTTATAGAAAAACACCAACCGGTGGTCAAAAAAACGATTACGGGAGTGGACGACGCTGCTTTATCCGTGTTAACAAACTATCCATGGCCGGGAAACGTGCGCGAACTGGAAAACGCTATTCTTCAGGCAATGATTTTCACCCAAAGTGATGTCATAACCGTTCAGGCATTACCTGAAGAAATTCGCCAGTATAATGCAAATCGCAGCGAAGCGTTTCCGCTTACCAAACAGGCATTTCAGGAATTAAAAAATCAGGAAGTTGAAAATATTCTAAACAAACTGGAATACGAATTTTTGACTCACTTGCTCCAGAAAACCCACGGCAACATTTCTGAAGCTGCCCGGCAAAGCGGATACGATCGGCGTCAACTTCAAAATTTGATTAAAAAGCATCGTATAAACGTGGAAAATTTTAAGTAACCCCCTGCGAAATGGAATTTCACACCTTCCTGGCCTTAACTGTTTTGGCAATTGAGGAATGAGTTAAAATGCGGTGCGAAATGCCATTTCCCACCTTTTGCTTGTACCATCATTTTGTATCACTTCAAGTATCATGCTAACACATTGTAATTTAGTAACTTACGGGCTTTGTCTAATTTTTGGCATATTCTATGCTTTTGTTAAAAGTGAAGTTGATGGGAATTAAAAATAAAGGGATTTAAGAAAAACACAAAATGAAAGGAGGGATTCAAAATGTGGCAAGCCTGGGTCAATGGAATTTTAGGATTGTGGATTTTTATTGCTGCGTTCCTGCATATGGGCAAAACCGGAAATTTCTGGAATGACCTGCTGGTAGGCATTGTTGCGGCAGTAGTTGGGTTCCTGATGGTGAAAGACAAACCGTGGCAGGGCTGGTTAACCGGATTGCTGGGTATTTGGTTAATCATTGCTGCGTTCATTCCTTCTCTGATTGTTGGTTCCGGGAATCTGTGGAATGATCTGATTGTCGGTGTACTGATGATGATTGGTGGCTTCGGTGCGTTGGGCGGTCAAACTCATACCACGCAACATGCGCATTAATCACTCAGTACGCTGTTGAGTACGCAGCAAAAAGGGGCGATTCATTCGCCCCTTTTTTATTTTACAAAAGCTGCACTACCATCATAATTGTAAATGTGAGACTAATGAAAAACGCAAACCAGCCAAAAATATTATTAAAAGTGGAATTTCTAAACTCGCCGACAATCTGTTTATTATTGTTAAGTAACAACAATATGCCCACCAAAACAGGCAACAAAATGCCATCCAAAACCTGGCTAAAGTAAAGCGCTTTTACGGCAGAAATTGGCGAAAGGTAAATTAAATCCCCAATTAATAATGCCCCAAAAAACGTAGCATAAAACCCTTTGGCGTCGCTAACCTTATAATTTAATCCTTCCCGCCAACCGAAGGTATCTGCAACTGCATAGGCGGTGGAACCTGCTAATACCGGAATAGCTAAAAATCCGGCAGCCAGAACTCCAATACTAAATAGTAAAAAGGCGTTGGTACCGGCTACTGGTTTTAACGCCAGAGCCGCATCCTGTACAGTGCTTAATGACCGGTGATGTCCAAACAACATGATCGCACCGGTAATAATAATACAAAAAGCAATTAGGTTGGAATAGATCATCCCAATTGCCGTATCCCAGGCAACGGCCTTAGCTTGCGCAACAGTTTTGTGTTCTTCCTTTTCTTCGTCCGCTTGCCAGAAAAGTAAATATGGGGAAATGGTGGTACCCAATAAGCCCAACGCCGCCAGGACATATGCAGAAGATGTTTGAAGATGTGGCACAAATGTTCTTAGCAGAATACGTTTAACATCCGGCTGAACAACAATTGCCGACACAATATAGGTAACCAGTACCAGTGTGAAGCCAACAAACACCTTTTTTACTGTCCGGTAGCTCTTAAACATAACCAGATAAGCAATGATGGCGGTAATTGGAATTAAATAATGGACGGGTTTCACTCCGGTTAGAATACCCAGCACCGTAGCAAGCCCCTGTAAATCCGCACCGATTGTAATAATATTAGCGATTGAGAGTAACACCACAACCAGCACCGATAGCTTTCTGGAATAAAAAGCGCGGATAATTTCCGGCAAACTCTTTCCGGTAATTATGGCAATCCGTGCCGCCATATCCTGTACAGCTATCATCATTGGGGTAGAAAGCAACATCAGCCATAACAGGGAGAATCCGGTGCTCGCTCCCACAGCGGTGTAGGTAACAATTCCCGCTGGATCATCCCCCGCCCCACCGGTAATGATTCCGGGCCCCAATTCCTTTATCCGCTGCCGATTCTTTTCAATTTCCTTTGCAATTTGATGGGCATTCACATGAACCGGAAATCCAGCATGCGGAATTCTGTCTCGAAATGGCGCCATAATAATATCGTGCGTAGTTTTTAGTTAGTCCTATTTGAATTTCTTTTCAAAGTATTACAAATCCTCTTAAAAAATCTACATCGAATATTTTGTTTACGGGTTTTCTTTTTCAAAATAAATATTTACTTTGGTTATTTATAATGTAAAACGTTGACTCTGGGGAGAGAAATGACCAAGTCTTCTGAATATATGGAAAAAGCGTTAAGAGCGTTCGAACAATCTCCGGTTTTCTCCGGTCTGGACTCCAATGAACAGCAGAAAATCCTGGAGGCCTGCTCATACCAGATTTTACCACCCAATACATTGTTATTTAACCAGGGAGATCCGTGTCGAACTGTGTATTTCATTATTTCCGGGAGGATTAAATTGCAGGAAGTGGATCCGGAAACCGGTCGGAATCTGGTGTTGTTTTTGCTAAGTGAAGGAGACATTTTTGAGGTTATCTGTATGCTTGACGATGGCCCCCATTCCCTGGATGCGATTACGCTGGATACGTGCGAAGTTCTGAGCCTCCCAATAGAAACAATACACCGGTTCATTGAAGAAACCCCCAAATTAAACAAAGCCATTCTCCCCTACCTTGGTGGCCAAATGCGGCAACTGGCAAATCTGGCAGCGGAACTTTCACTTACCGATACGGCCACCCGGTTGCAATTATTGCTGTTGCGGCACCTGCACGGAAACCATTCCATGCGTATCCCCAAATTAATTCATGATTTGTCACATGAAGAAATTGCCAGCATGATTGGCACGGTTCGGGCGGTCGTAAATCGCCATATACAACATTTAAAGAAAGAAGGCATTTTACATACCCACCGCAAATTTATTGCTGTAAAAAACCTGGAAGCCCTGCTGAATAAAGTGGAATCTAAATTCAAATTGGCCACACGAAATTCAAAAAATTCGTGATTATTCCTTCATTATTCCTAATTGTATTTTTTCCGTAACATTTAAATCCGGTCACTTTTGTTTTTTGCACCATTTTATGTCAGTAAAAAGATAAAAAACCGCTACTTAAGTAGCAGAATATTTTCAGAATCTTTTCAATATTTTTGTCTTATAATTTTTATCAATATGTGGGAGGTATGCCATGCAAAAATTACTTGTCACCTTATTATTGCTCTTGGGTATGAATCTTACTGCACAGAGTAACCTCTTCGCTCTTTCCCAAACCAAATTCCAAAAACTCCCTTCTAAAAAACCGCTGGGTATTGAACAGCATCATCAAGGAACACTGCCGGACACCCTGGGTGTGGGGTCTGATACGTTACGCACGCAAATTGAAGCGGAGGTAAACCGGCAAAAGGCTACGGTTTTCCCACAACGGATTAAAGAAGCACTTCAAGTCGTTCTGGAAATTCAGGGCGCAGTGCAGGCCTTGCAGAAGCATCAAATCGCCGTGGCGCGGGATTCCCTGATCCGGGCGCAACGGAAACTTCAAACGCTTCTGTCCAGGTACCCGGATGTCAAGTTCATTCCCATTGATGCAAACGTGGAAGTCATCAACCTTGCGGCTGGGCCGGATACCATTAAAGCGGCCCGGAAACTGGTCAAAGAACTCATTGCACAGGGCAAATTACAGGCAGCCCGGAAGCTTCTGGACAACCTGGTCAGCGAAATACGGGTAACGACGACTTATCTTCCTATGGTGACATTCCCGGAAGCCGTACAAAAAGCGCTGCAGCTCATTCAACAGAAACAGGTGGCCAAAGCCCGGCAAGTATTGGAAGAAGCGTTAGCTACACTGGAAATCCTGGAATATGCAATTCCATTACCGGTCATCATTGCCGAATCACTGGTGAGTGAGGCAGCAGCAATTGCAGATTCTTCTGCTGACCTTGCCATCCGGATGCTACAAAATGCTCGTCGGCAACTGGAAATAGCCCGTTTATTGGGTTACTCCATGGATAACAACCAATACCAGCATCTACTAACCCAAATTGACCATTTACAGACCGAACTTCGGAAAGGCCATCAAACAAAAACACCGTTTCAAAAATTGAAAAAGGATATTCGGGAATTTAAGGAAAGTTTTAAGCGTTCCGGTAAACGGGCTAAAAAATAAAATAATGTATTTTCGTATCAATAAAAACGGAGGAGGGAAACCCATGAAACGGTTTACCTTTATCATCGGTCTTTTTGTGATGATTAGCTTTATGGTTCCCCTCTCTGGCTGGCAAACTAAGGGTTTGGCAAAACCCAATAGCAAATTGGCAGAAAAGGTGCAGGAAGCTATTGCCAATTACTATCTGGAGAACATCGATGTTATCGATATGGGAAATGGAAAAATCCGCCTGGAAGGGAAAGTACGTACATTATATGACAAACTGCGCATTTACGCCATTGTTTCCAAAGTTCCCGGAGTAAAAATCATTAAAAACAACATTGTGGTTGACACGCCGCCCATACCTGACAAAATCATTGAAGCCAACATTCGTTACGAACTTAAACTAAATGAATCCATTCTGGAACCGGAGCGCATTCAGGTAAAAGTTCATAATGGTATTGTTTTTCTGAGCGGTGAAGTAAGCTTTCAGCGGGAAAAAGAAATGGCTGCCACCATTGCCAGCTGGCAAAAAGGGGTGCGTGGAATTGTCAACAACATTACGGTGCTTCCGCCTGAAAAAGCCATTAGCGATGAAAACTTGAAAATTATTATTCAGCACATTTTACATGACCAGTTTCCGCTGGAAAAATCAGTTTCCTTTACCGTAAAAGACGGTGTAGTTACCCTCACGGGCAATTGCAGTACCCTGTGGGTAAAAGAAGAAATCCCCAGAAGACTGTTACGCATCCAGGGAATCCGCAAGGTTATTAATAAATTAAACGTTGTTCCCATGGAATAATTTAAAAAAATAAAAATCAGTCACTTAGTGCTTTAAACAGAATCTTACTATATAAACGCTAAACGGAGGTTGGTATTCAATGAATGAACAAACACACCATTATACACCGAATGAACTCAAAAGCATTTTAACTGAACTGGGCAGCGATGACTTTAGCACACGGGTTCATGCCCGGCAGCAAATTGTTTCCATGGGTAAAGATGCAATTGATTATCTGGCAGAATATATAACCCACCCAAAACGTCTTTACCGAGTTGAAGTTGTTAAAGCACTAAGTGAGATAAAAGATCCTGCTGCTATCCCCCCTTTGCTGGAAGCATTTTACGATGATGACCCGGACATTCGCTGGATCGCAGCAGAGGGACTCATCAAACTGGGAAAAGCCAGTTTTATTCCGGTATTGAAAATAATTAGCAAGGACGCCGGAAACCTGTACGTGCGAAGGGCGGCTTACCATGTCCTGCATCATCTGCGCTTGCTCTTTCCGTACCGGGACAAATTAAATCAGTTGTTACAATACTTGAATGCAGATAATATGGAAGAAGCCGCCGCGGACATGGCCGAAGAATTGTTTGAATTGCTAAAAAAGTCTTAAACGTAACTAAATGTACCATCGGGTTTGTTTTTAAATGAAATATTTTGAACTGCATAATCCCGGCAGTACGTATTGAGTTTCTTAAAATGAAGCGGATTGCGGTAACAATATATTTCACGAGGAATAATCAAAATGGCACAAACAGGTAGCGAAAAACTGGGGTTGAAGGAACTGATTGCCATGGGCGTTGGTGGGATGGTTGGCGGGGGCATTTTTTCGGTACTGGGACTATCTGTCGGCATGGCAGGGCATGCTGCCCCTATTGCCTTTGCACTGGGAGGTTTTATTGCCTTACTAACGGGATATTCATACTCAAAATTGGGTCTGGCATTCCGTTCCGATGGCGGTAGCTTTACCTACATGGAAAAAAGCGTAAAAAATCAAAACATCGCTGCAATTGGGGGCTGGATGCTCCTGGTTGGCTACATTGGTACCATGGCTTTATATGCTTATACCTTTGGGGTTTATGGTGCCGCTATGCCCAATTTAACACCGGAACAAACGCGTGCATTTCACCATTTTCTGGAAAGTTTTATTTTACTGTTATTTTTGGGGATAAATCTCTATGGCATCCGCGCTGCAGGGGAGACGGAAGTTCTTATTGTGTTAACGAAAGTTATTATCCTAGCCTTGTTCACCGGCATCGGAATATTCTTTGTTCGCCCGGAAAATATGCTTCCGGTATTCAACAAAAGCGCTACCAGCATTTTAATGGGAGCAGCTCTAATTTTTGTTGCTTACGAAGGCTTTGAGCTCATTCCTAATGCCGTAAACGAAATGAAACACCCCACGCGGGATTTACCGCGCAGCATGATGATTTCCATTATTATTACCCTGACAATTTACATCCTGGTGGCCATTGTTGCCATCGGCAATTTAACACCCGAGGAAATTGCCAGAGCCAAAGAATATGCCCTTGCGGAGGCCGCCCGACCGTTTTTGGGACAGGCCGGCTTTACCCTCATCGGATTGGGAGCGTTGCTTTCGACAGCTTCGGCCATTAATGCAACATTATTTGGTACTGCCCGATTGGCCATGGTTATGGCACAGGAAAAAGATCTACCCCGGATTTTTTCCTTCCGGGAGCGTACAAAAGACATTCCGTGGGTTAGCCTGGTTGTTTTAACCGCAATTACCCTCGTATTTGTAAATGTTGCTGATTTATCGCTCATTTCTTCATTTGCCAGCTCAACATTTTTGCTAATCTTTGTTTTTATTAATTATTCTGCACTGCGCTTATACCGAAAAATTCACAGCAAGCTTATCTGGCCCCTGCTGGGGATGGTTTTTTCCCTGCTGTCCTGGGTTATTTTAATTGTGTATCTGGCCCAACAAGATCGCGCAGGATTGTACTGGATTGGCGGGTTTTATCTGGCTATTATCATTGCAGAAATTATGTTTAGTGAACGGCGCTTTATTTACATTTTTAGAGAAAAACCCGCCTGGAAAAAGCGATTGGAAGCCTATGAGCACCGAAAGAAGAAAAATTCCAATAGTTCAAAAAGCAACGGATAATATTGTTCCATCAAAAGGAGGCCGTTATGGATACCTATTTTGTAAGCAGTGATTTTATTAAACAATTTCGGCGTTATTCTATTGTTTCCGGTATATTACTCATTATTGCGGGTATTCTGGGTATTTTGTTACCACAACTGATGTCGCTAACGGTTTCAATTTTCGTTGGGTGGTTGTTTATTTTTAGCGGATTGATCTCCGGCTACCATGTAATTCGCAGTTATCGTAAAAATTGGGTAGCGTGGTTTAAACCTGTACTTTTACTGGTATTGGGCATATTGTTTTTACTCTTTCCTACCGCATCCATTGCCGCTTTGGGTCTCCTGCTGGTTGTCTATTTTTTGCTGGATACTTTTGCCGGTTTTGCTGCAGCCCATGAATTGAAGGGCCATAAGGGACGGATCTGGATGATTTTGAATGCCATCCTCTCTCTGATTCTGGCTATTATCTTTTTAATTGGTTGGCCCATCAGTTCCATCTGGTTAGTAGGACTATTTATTGGCATTAGCTTGTTAATGGATGGTATCGTTTTGCTAACACTGGGTCTGGCTATTCATCCGGCAGATTAAAATTGTTATATAAAATATGAATCGGCTATTTATTAATACGTTAAACATTCGTACTTTGAAAAAAGAACTATGGCGAACGTGCTAAAGGGATATGCAGTATCATATCCCGGGAGGTGAACATGGCAAAATCCAGCGAAGAATTCCAGAAGCTTTCCATTGAAGAAACGTTAAAATACCTGAAAACAGACCCCAAAACCGGTTTAAGCAGCGAAGAGGTTCAAAAACGGCTGAAACAATACGGCCCCAATGAAATTCCCGAAAAAGAAGAAAGTACTCTGCACCGCATTTTTCGCCGTTTTTGGGGGCCCATCCCCTGGATGATTGAAGCCGCGGCCATTCTTTCTGCATTGGTGCACAAATGGGAAGATTTTGGCATTATTACCACCCTGCTATTTGTAAATGCGTTCATGGACTTCTGGCAGGAAAGCAAAGCGTTAAATGCCCTGAAAGTTTTAAAAGAAAAACTTGCCCGTCGGGCGTTGGTTTTGCGGGATGGCAAATTTCAGGAAATCAATGCGCGGGAGCTGGTTCCCGGGGATATTGTGAAAATTAAAATTGGAGAAATCCTTCCCGCGGATGTAAAACTAATCGAAGGTGATTTTCTGCAGGTGGATCAATCCGCGCTTACCGGTGAATCCCTCCCCGTATCCAAAAAAGCCGGTGATATTGCCTATGCTAACTCCATCGCCAAACAGGGCGAAATGATTGCCGTGGTTATTAGCACCGGCTTGAATACGTATTTCGGCAAAACGGTGGCGCTGGTTGCCAAGGCCGAAAAAGAACAGCGTAGTCATTTCCAGAAAATGGTAATTAAGATTGGGAATTACCTTATCATCATCACCCTTATTATGGCAGCCATTATTTTATTGGCAGCGTTGTACCGCCATGAGAACATGCTGGAAATTTTGCGTTTTACGATGGTGCTTACGGTAGCGGCTATTCCGGTGGCCCTCCCGGCAGTGCTTACGGTAACCATGGCAATCGGTGCCATGACTTTAGCCAAAAAACAGGCAATTGTTAGCCGACTGGCTGCCATTGAGGAACTGGCCGGTACGGATATTTTGTGTTCCGACAAAACCGGAACCCTTACCAAGAATAAAATGACAGTTGGTGATCCGGTTGTTTTTGGCAATTATAACGTGGAAGACCTGATGATTTACGCGGCACTTGCCTCCCGGGAAGAAAATAACGATCCCATCGAAGTGCCTATTTTCGAATACCTCAAAAAACATCACCTGTATGAAAAATTAAAACAGTACCAGCAGGAAAAATTCAAACCATTTGACCCAATCATCAAGCGTACAGAAGCAACAATAACGGTACAGGGAAAGCGGTTTTACGTTGTAAAAGGGGCTCCTCAGGTTATTCTTGAATTGTGCGGCAAATATGCGGATCCGAACGTGGTAATGAAACCGGTAAACGAATTTGCCGAAAAAGGCTATCGGACACTGGGCGTGGCGATTAAAAACGAAGGGGAAAAGGATTTTCAATATGTGGGGCTTATTCCCCTGTTTGATCCCCCACGGGATGACGCTCCGGCAACCATCGCCGAAGCACGTCGGTTGGGACTGGATATTAAAATGGTCACCGGAGATAATCTGGCAATTGCCAAACAAATTGCTTTAAAGCTGGGGCTTGAGCCGAACATTATCCCGGCTGATGAACTCCGAAAAGGCAGCCGAAATCAGTTTTTTGAATTACTAAAAACGTTTGCCAGAATTCTGGTTCAGAAACTAAATCCAAAAGTAACACCGGAAAAAGCCGAAAAACTGGCAAATGAAGTCAGCGCCGAATTAGAAGAGCAGTTTAGCAAAGCCGATCAAAACATTTCAGCAGGCTTTATCAAAATTCATGAATCGGAACTGATTGAAAAAATTGAGCAAGCCAGCGGTTTTGCCCAGGTATTTCCGGAAGACAAATACTTAATTGTTGATAAACTGCAGAAAGCCGACCATATCGTGGCGATGACCGGAGACGGTGTGAACGACGCACCGGCCTTGAAAAAAGCCGATGCCGGTATTGCCGTTTCCGGTGCAACGGATGCTGCCCGTGCGGCGGCAGACCTGGTGCTGTTAGCACCCGGAATTTCTACCATTGTCGATGCTATTAAAACCGCCCGGATTATTTTTGAGCGCATGAAAAGCTACGCGATTTTTCGTGTAGCTGAAACCATTCGGGTCATTTTATTTATGACCCTTTCCATCATGGTGTTTAATTTTTATCCCCTTACGGCACTAATGATTGTTATTTTAGCATTGTTGAATGATATTCCCATCCTTGCCATTGCGTATGATAACACTAAAATTGATGAAAAACCCGTCCGATGGGACAACCGGGAGCTTCTGGGCCTCTCCACCCTTCTGGGTATAGCGGGTGTAATTTCATCCTTTCTCATCTTTTTTCTGCTGGAAACGTACACAGATTTTTCCACAGAGATGATTCAGGCCATAATCTTTGCCAAAATGGTTGTTGCCGGGCATGGCACCATTTACAATACCCGCACTACGGACTGGTTCTGGAAAAAGCCTTATCCATCCTGGACGTTATTTTTAGCGACGTTTTCCAGTCGGGTATTGGGTACCCTGATGGCCGTGTACGGTATTTTTGTACCGGCGGTTGGCTGGAAATGGGCCGGCATTGTTTGGGCGTATGCCATGACCTGGTTTGTGTTTAATGATATTGTAAAAGTGATATTCTACCGTTATCTCATAAAAGAGAATAAGCTGTTTAAATTTTTCCACATGAAATTTCATGAGGAATCCTGATTTTGAATCATTAATCCGTCTGGGATAATTCCAGTACGAAGAACACGATTCGTTTTATGATAAAAAAGCTCATTACCACGATCGGTCATTTTGCGGCCCTCTATTTTCAGCAATTGGGGCGCCTGACCATTTTAAGCGTTCAAAGCTTTCTGGCTATTCGAAAGGCGCCCCGGTATCTCAGCCAAATTATTGATGCGTTTGTGTACATTGGCCGATATTCCATCCCCATCATTATTATTACATCCGCTTTTATGGGATTGGTGTTGGGGGTACAAATTGGTACCCAGATTAGCCCCGAAACACCACGCTGGGCGGAAGGCGGCTTAATTCTGAGGGCTATTTTACTGGAAATGGGGCCCGTCGTTACCGGTTTGATTCTTGCCGGGCGGGTTTCTTCAGGGATTGCCTCTGAAATTGGGGCCATGAAAGTTACCGAACAAATTGACGCCCTCCGTACCACTGCTATTAATCCGGTGGAATTTCTGGTAATGCCACGGCTGGTTGCTGGCATGATTGCCATTCCAGTGCTGGTCATTTACGCCGATACCATCGCTATTTTTTCCGGATTTGTTTCTTCCTACTTCACCATCGATTTAACCTGGACTGGTTTTGTGAAAGGCATGCGGCACGTATTTGTAGCCACAGATGTGTACACCAGTATTATTAAAGGCTTTATTTTTGGCATCGCCATTACCCTGTTTGGGTGCTATTTTGGTATGGAAACCGGGCACGGTGCGCGGGGCGTGGGTAAAGCCACAACCCACGCCGTGGTATGGGCATCTATTATCATATTAATTCTGGATTACATTATTTCAGCGGTGTTGTTTTTTATATGGTAGAGGTAAAACAACTCAAAAAACGGTTTGACCGGCAAACCATCCTTGACGGGGTGGATTTGACCCTACGCGACGGTGAGGTTCTGTGCATCATCGGTAAAAGTGGCACCGGGAAATCAGTCCTGCTAAAAAATATTATTGGTTTGCTAAAACCGGATAACGGCACCATTTATATTGATGGCGAAGAAATTACTCAACTCACGGAAGATGAATTAAATACACGGGTCCGAACCAAAATGGGCATGGTGTTTCAGTACGGGGCGTTATGGGATTCCATGACGGTGGAGGAAAACATTACGCTGGCATTAAAATTCCGAAACCATTTTACTCATCAGGAACGAAAGAAAATTGCACAGGAAAGCCTGGAACTGGTTGGCCTGTCCCACATCGCCAAAGAGTACCCGGACGAATTAAGCGGTGGAATGAAAAAGCGTGTTGCCATTGCCAGAGCCATTGCCATGAAGCCGAAGTATTTGCTCTACGACGAGCCCACTACCGGTCTGGACCCGGTTTTGTCAAACATCATTAATGACCTCATCATCAAATTAAACCGGGAATTGGGCATTACTTCCATGGTTATTACGCATGACATTAATAGCGTAGAAAAAATTGCCCACCGGGTCGGAATGCTGTATCAGGGGAAAATTGTACACATGTGCGATGCCAAAGATATGTGGCATCAGGATAACGAAATTTTTAACAAATTTATACATGGAGATACACAACTAAAATGAATATTCGGTACAATGAATTTGTGATTGGGGTGGCGGTTACCCTTGCCATTTTTATCGTTATTGCTGGAATTATGTGGCTGGAACGGTCCAACTTTCTGGAAAAAGGAATCGTGTTGAATTTGGTGGTTGATAATGCCGAAGGCATTTCCGTAGGCGATGAGGTCCGGTACAAGGGCCTGGTCGTGGGTTCGGTCCACTCAGCATCCATTGACAGGGAAGGCATTGTATTGGGTTTGAAAATTAAAGCGGGAGTCCAAATTCCCAGCGATTCCCGATTTGTTATTAAAGAAGTCAGTTTATTGGGCGAAAAAGCGGTGGAGATTATCCCGGGGCAGTCCTCACAGTTTCTGCAAAATGGTGCGGTTATTCATGGACAAACCACCCATGGTTTACTGGATGTTTTGGGAAAAAGCAAGCCCATTACTCAACGGTTGACCCGCATTTTGTCCCATGTGGATTCCTTGATGGATCCTCATGCTTCGGTAAATGTGCACACGATGCTGGCCCAATTAACCGAAGCAATCGTCCAGATTAATACCATGCTGGCGCAAAACAGCCGGGATATCCAGCAGACCATTCAGAATCTAAACGCCATAACTACCACCAGCAAAGGGCCGGTGGACTCCATCCTTCATAA
>WGBF01000062.1 GCA_015494485.1 bacterium
GCGTTCCCCGTTCCACTCCCAGAATGGCCGAAGGAGCTGCAAATTGCGTTCAATTTCATGAACACCGGTGGGATAAGGAATGACATCGGTAAACAACCATCGTCCCGCGCTTTTATCAAAGCCTACACGGCGGGGGATGTCCGCCAGCCACACCAGCAATGCGCTGCGCAACGAACGGTGAGGCACCAATGCCAGATCAAACTGTTCTTTTTTTAATTGACGGGCGAACCGCCACAATGCTTTCATCCCCCGGTGTTCCGTCCGTTTTTTAAATACCCACACCTGCCGAACATCCCGGTGGGTTTCCACCAAAGGCACGGAGGTGGGTATGGTAAGAACATGCACGTCACTCTCCGGAAAGAGAGCCGCGGTCTGCTGAATAAGCGGGAGTGTTAAAACCACATCCCCAATAAAAGCGGTTTGCACAATCAGAATTTTATGTATTGGCGCGGGATGTTTTGTCATGGTGCGGTTGAGGAATAGGTGCTCTTTAGTGTATCCACCAGTTGGGTTAAATCAAACGGTTTAATTAAATAAGCAAAAATACCCATTTCTTCCAGCGTGCGGCGTTGCTCCCGATCTTCAAAACCGGTGGTGACAATAATCGGTAACTGCGGCGATAATTCCAGAAATTCTTTAGCCAAAAGCTCGCCGGATTGGTCCGGTAGAGAAAGGTCCAGAACCACGGCACCAATTTCTTCGAAATGGCGGGAAAAGGCTTCCACACCCTGGGCAGCTGTGACAGCGGTCAAGCATTGAAAGCCGCTCAAGGTGAGCAATTTCTGTATCATCCATAACAGATCAAAATCGTCTTCCACAATTAAAACGAGTTTTTCTCTAATGGATTGATTTTTCATAAGTTACTCATTTTGGCATTTTTCATAAAATACGGTGGTGCGCTAACCTAAAATGCGACCGCCATCACATCTAAAAATTTACAACATTCTGTTTTCATAAGCACTTGTTAAATCAGTCAAACACAATTTTGATCGCTTAAATATTTTTATATTAACCATAACAGGAGGTGAGGCGTTATGAAACGTTTAATTGATGTTCGACGGGCCTATGCGGAGAATTACAACAAAATGCAGGAAATCATTCGTCAGATGGGAGGCGATAGTCAGATAAAATACCACCGCCAGCGCAATACGCGACTCTACCGGAAACTGAAGGAACTCCAGCGGCGGGAACACTATCTGGATCAACTGGAATGCCGACTGCGAAAACAACAATTGGTGCTTCATTAATCAACAGAACATACTTTGTAGCAGGGTTTCTCGCCCCCCTAACAAAAAAGCGCGCCACCGGTAAGGTAGCGCGCTTTTTCTTTGCCTGAAGAAGCGTTTTTCCAATTATTCTTCTGCTTTTTTCTCTTCCGCTTCCTGTTCTGGTTCCGATGCCGTCTCCGTAGATTCTGCTTGTTCCGGTTTCGCTTCTGCCGATTCCGTATTTTCGGCAGCGGTTTCCGCCGTGTTCTCCGCACTCGGTTCCGTGCTTGCTTCGCTGGCTTCTTCTTTGGTTTCTTCTTTGGTTTTGGCCTTCTTTTTGGCCGGTTTTTTCTTCTTCCCCGCTTCGGGATCTTCTTCGATTAATTCCGGTACTTCCCGCGCCAGTTCTTCCAGGGTGGTCGCATCCAGTTTGTAGCGGTTCAGGTACTCATCGATTTCGGCGCGTTCTTTATCTTTCAGGTATTCGGAAACCGAAAGCACAATGCGTTTGTTTTCCCGGTCAAATTCAATCACCTTCAGCGGTAATTCATCGCCGACTTTAAAGTGGTCTGCCGCCCGTTTAATGCCAGGTTTCCCCAGATGATTCAACGGGACAAAAGCATCTACTCCCAGGGGCAGGGTCACAATCACGCCTTTGTCAATCAGGCGGCTGATTTTACCCGTGGTTTCGGTGCCCACTTTGTAGGCCTCTTCAAAGGCATCCCAGGGATTGGGCTCCACCTGTTTGTGCCCCAAGGCAATGCGGCGTTCTTCCTTATTAATATCCAGAATTACCACTTCAATTTCCTGGCCTTTCCGCACAATTTCAGAGGGATGCCGAATCTTCTTCGTCCAGGATAAATCCGAAATGTGTACCAGACCATCCACACCCTCTTCCAGCTCAACAAAGGCACCAAAGGGTGTCAGGTTGCGTACCACACCTTTGTGCTTGCTACCCACAGGATACTTTTCTTCAATATTTTCCCATGGATCGGGGGTTAACTGCTTCAAGCCCAGCGAAATTTTCCGTTCTTCCGGTTCGATGCTTAACACCACGGCTTCCACTTCATCGCCCACTTTAAGGATCTGGCTGGGATTTTTCACGTGCTGAGACCAGCTCATCTCGGATACATGAATCAACCCTTCAATGCCACGTTCCAGCTCCACAAATGCTCCGTAATCCGTTAAGCTAACAACCGTTCCCTTCACTTTGGAACCAATGGGGTAGCGTTCTTCCACATTATCCCACGGATGGGGTTCCAGCTGCTTCAGCCCCAGCGAAATGCGTTTTTTGTTTTCATCGAAGTCCAGAATCATCACGTCAATTTCCTGATCCAGCTTCACCACTTCGCTGGGATGATTCACACGTCCCCAGGAAAGATCCGTAATGTGCAACAAACCATCCACACCGCCCAGGTCAATAAACACACCGAAATCGGTGATGTTTTTCACCACACCGCGACGAACCTGGCCTTTTTCAAGGGTGGCCAGAATTTCAGCGCGCTTGCTTTCCAGTTCTTTCTCAATAATGACCCGGCGACTGACCACAATGTTTTTACGTTCTTCGTTCACTTTCACAATTTTTAAATCCAGGGTCTTGCCCACATACGCATCAAAGTCGCGGATGGGTTTTACATCCACCTGCGAACCGGGCAGAAAAGCATCCACGCCACCTAAATCCACCACAAACCCACCTTTAATCCGGCGGGTAATACGTCCCTGAATAATTTCATCCTTGTTATACTTGTCCATCAGCCGTTCCCAGGCCCGCATAAAATACACTTTCTTCCGGGAAACCACCACATTGCCATCGGGGTCTTCCGGGGCCTCCAGGAACAATTCCACTTCGTCACCAACCTTAAATTCGTCAATATCAATGAATTCTTCGCGGGTTAACACACCTTCGCTCTTAAATCCCACGTCCACCACCACATGACTATCGGTAATGCTCAGGATCCGTCCCATAACAATATCTTCCTGCTTCACCCGCTGAAAGCTTTCGTCGTACATCCGGCGTAATTCTTCATCCTCCGGATCCACCTGCGACATGAGCTTTTCCAGCTCTTCCAGTTTTACAACTTGCCCGGGTTGAATGCCACCCAGTTCCTGGGTTTCCTCAGCAGTATTTTCCACTTCCGGGGTTTGGGGTTGAACATCTTTTTGGACTTTGTCCGCCATTAATAAATTCCTCCTTTCTTACAAAGATTAACCCAATCGGGTTTTGAAAGCCGAATAATTTAACAGTGCACACCAATGAATCAAATACAAAAAAATTTTGATTTCGGGAGTATTTTCGGGCTTTCATTCGGCAGTTGAACGCCGAAATCAACTGCTGTGTTCCTGAAGCGTCCCATAGAAACGGGTATTCAATATAAAAAAACGGCACCGGTACATTTTACCGATGCCGTTCTGTTCACACCATGAAAACTGGATTTTCAGTAAGTTGGTGGCGTAATAATCCAGATTACTTTTACATCCTTATCGGAACGATTGCGGAAACCATGCGGCCGGGTAGACCGAAACCAGAAACTTTCTCCTTCCCGAACTATGTATTGCTTACCGTCAACTGTGATTTCCAGTTCGCCTTCCAGCACCAGTCCAAACTCTTCCCCTTCATGCTGGTAGTCCCCACCTGAACCGCCACCGGGTTTAATAATTTCGTACAATGGCTGCAACTTCTTATTTTTCAAATTCCGAACCAGCTGATAGGAAATGATTTTTTCATCATGGAAATCCAGGCGAATGTGATCTTCTTTGCGAAATACAACCGAATCATCACCATTATTTTCATTGGCCAGAAATTCAGAAAGCGTAATACCCAACGCGTTCACCACATTCTTTAAAAATGAAATCGTCGGAGTCATTTCGCCGCGTTCAACTTTGGACAACGCAGCATCGGTGCATCCGGCTGCCTGGGCCAATTGTCGAAGCGTCAACTGTTTTTCTTTGCGTAACCGTTTTAACTTTTCTCCAATTTCCTTTTCAGTCATCTCTTTTTGTGCTACCATGGGTTCCATCCACACATTCTCCTGTCGTATTTAACGAAATTTTTCTATTTTGCATCCAAATTTAATATTCGGCAGTTATTTAATCATTACCATTTTAATGTTGGTCATTTCTTCGATAGCAAATCGGGCACCTTCTCTGCCAATGCCACTTTCTTTTACGCCTCCGTACGGCATATGATCGACGCGATAGGTGGGAACATCATTAATCATCACACCACCAACTTGAATTTTACGAATGGCACGAAAGGCATGGGATAAATTCTGGGTAAACACCCCGGCCTGTAATCCAAAGATGGAATCATTGATGCGTTCAATCCCTTCTTCAAACGACCGGATGGGCACAACGGACACCACCGGCCCGAATACCTCCTGGCACACAACTTTCATATCCGCATTTACATTGGTTAATACGGTGGGGGAAAACACAGCCCCTTCCCGGGTTCCACCAGTTAATACGGTTGCCCCATCTGTCCGGGCTTCTGCAATCCACTCTTCCACCCGCCGGGCCTCCATTTCGGAAATCATGGGGCCAACATCGGTTTGCGGATCCAGCGGGTCACCGGTACGTAATTGCCGGGTGGCGGAAACAAATTGTTCCGTAAAGGCATCAAACTGTTTTTCATGAACATAAATCCGTTGTACGGAAATGCATACCTGCCCGGAATAGGCAAAACTTCCCATCACATTGCGGCTAACCGCCCAATCCAGATCGGCACTCTCATCAATAATCGTTCCGGAATTGGAACCCAGCTCCAGGGTTAATTTTTTTAATCCGGCATTTTTGGTAATAATCCGTCCCACGGCCGGACTTCCGGTGAAGGTTATTTTAGCAATGCGCTCATCTTTCACCAGCTGCATGCCAACATCCGATCCGCCCCCGTAAACCAATTGAATAGCTTTGGGTGGAAGACCGGATTCCAGCAACGCCTGAACCAGTAACTGTGCCGGGCCCGGTGTATTGGAAGCCGGTTTTAACACCACAGTATTGCCGGCCGCAATTGCCGGTGCCACTTTGTGAATAACAAGATTAAGCGGAAAATTAAAGGGCGAAATAGCAGCCACAACCCCCATTGGAACCCGCAGCCAGAACCCCATGCGCCCCTCCGAACCACGGGAAGCGTCCATGGGTACCGTTTCGCCATGTAAGGACTTACAGGCTTCTGCAGCAAATTTTAAATTTTCTATTCCCCGTTGCACTTCCACGGTTGCCCATTTGAGCGGCTTTCCGGCTTCCAGCGCAATTTGGGTTACAAATTCCGATTGATGCTTTTCCAGATACCCCGCGGTGTTTTCCAGAATTTCCGCCCGACGGTGAATGGGTAATTCCTCCATTTCTTCCCGCGTGGCAAATGCACTTGCAATGGCGGCATCTACCATTTCCGACGATGCCAGGGGTAAATCACCCAGTTTTTCTCCGTTAAACGGATTGGTTACGGATGAAAATTTTGTCCCGGACACCCATTGTCCATCAATCCACATATGATAGGATAAAGCCATGTTAACCTCCTGATTTACATTCACGTTTTACCGCAGTACCATGAGTTTTTGCGCATACTGCTCTCCGGCAGCAGCAATGCTGACAATGTAAATTCCTTCCGGAACCGGACGCCCACCAAAATCCTGCAAATTCCACCGAACAAAATGTTCACCGGGGTCCACATTTGGCAGCACGTAACGCTGAACAACCTGGCCCAAAACATTGGAAATGAGTACTGTAACAGTGGTTGATTGCTGAATTTTAAAACCAAATTCCGGGTAAGATTGTTGAGAGGAAAGGTGGACCGGGTTGGGTTTACCCGGAATGATTTCAAGACGGCGCAGCGGGTTTTCCGGTTGGGGTTTTTGATTGATTCCCGTAGTTGCCGGGACAAACCGCACCGCATCGAACACAACTTTACTTCCCTGTGTCCCCGCCGGAACTATATCTGACAGGAATACCGCACATCGTGCACCGGCAGGGAGTTCCAGCGTTGCAATGGTAAAAAATTGATTGAAAATTGAATCCTGATTGGCCAGCACGGTATATTGTTTTGTGCTACCTCCGCGGTCCTTGACATAAATTTTATACATGGCCTGGTTCACCGCGTCCTGCACCTGAGGTACGGAAATCTGAATATGGTATTGGCCCTGGTGGGGTAACTCCGGAACCCACATCGCCATGTGTTCACTTTGTTCTCCTTCCGTTTTGGCGGGTACCTGCCAGGCATCTCCATTGTACCCTTGTTGCAATCGCTGCCAATGGGGCCCGTAAAATCGTTCAAACCCATTATCGCCATCATCAATTAAATCCGACGATTTCCACAACCATACGCTGGTAAAATTGCGCATATCCCGAATGGGGTCTGTTCCGGTGCCCCACCACCCGTAGGGATCCACCACCCAGCTTTTTTGCTGGTCAAAATAATAGGCACCGCGCCGCATTTCGAAATGCAAGTGGGGCACACTGGCACAACCGGAATTCCCATTAAAGGCAATGGTATCCCCCGCATTGACATGTTGTCCCACCGTTACGGTAATGCTATCCATATGTAAATAGGTGGAATAATACCCGTTGCCATGGTCAATAATTACCACAGCCAGATCCCCGTTGGGCGGATTCCCGTCCGGACAGGGACTCACCCCCTCTCCGAATTCGGCCCATACAACGGTACCACCTGCCGCTGCCAGGATGGGTACCCCCTTCGGCATCCAGATATCATGCCCGCTATGCCCATCGTAGCAGGTTTGGCCGTGAACACATCCCCGGGCCGGCGGATTGCCTGCCTGAGCACTGTCACCATCCAGCCGAATAAACATTCCGTTTTCGGTTTGCGTGGGGTAATAGTGGTCAACAGAGGCATGCACCGGATATTGTTCCTCTGCAGGCGGTACATACGGACGCACTTCCAGAAAGGGCTGTTGCGCTAAAAGACCGTACACACCAATCATCAAAAATACCAAAATATATGTCATGGGCTAATCTCCTTCATTACGGTTTCTAAAATGGAAAGGCCGGTTTCGAGTTGTTTATCGGTGATAACCAGGGGCATTAAATGCCGTAACACATTCCCATAAGTACCGGCTGTCATTGTTATAAGTCCTTTTTTGTAGGAAGACTCCACAATGGCTTTGGCCAGTTTGGGATTGGGCTCCCGGCTTTCCGGATCCGTAACAAACTCCACACCAATCATCGCCCCCAGACCGCGAACATCCCCAACAACCGGATAATGCTGCTGCAACCGAAGCCAGAAGGATCGTACACGCTCTCCAATAGTCCGCGCCCGTTCACACAACCGATATTTCTCATAAACATCCAGGGTAGCAATAGCTGCTGCACAGGCTACCGGGTTTCCGGCATACGTGCCCCCCAATCCCCCCACCTGGGGCGCTTCCATTAAATCGCTTTTACCCACAACCGCACTTAATGGCATACCAGAAGCCAGCGATTTACCCAGAACCAACAAATCTGGTTCTACACCAAAATGGCTGACCGCAAACATTTCCCCGGTTCGGCAAAATCCGGTTTGAATTTCATCGGCAATAAATACAATACCATGCCGTTCGGTAATTTGCCGAAGTGCCGGTAAAAATGCCGGAGGCGGCGCAATAAACCCGCCTTCTCCCAACTGCGGCTCGACAATAATTGCCGCAACACGGTCTGCCGGTACCACCTCCTGAAAAAACCGCTCAAAATAGGTCACGTACGTATTGGGATCATCCGGGTTGGAAAATACTTCCGGCATTCGGTAGGGGTAAGGATACGCTGCCCGGTACACCTCCGGTGCAAAGGGGCCAAACCCGGCTTTATAGGGATTTTCCTTTGCTGTCAGGGTCATGGTCAACAACGTTCTGCCATGAAAGGCATGGTCAAAGGCAATAACGGCCGGACGTCCGGTCGCTTTGCGGGCAATTTTTATCGCGTTTTCTACCGCTTCGGCGCCACTGTTAAAAAACATGGCTTTTTTGTCAAATTTGCCAGGCATTAAGTCCACCAGCTTCTCTGCCAATTCAATGTAGGGTTCATAC
>WGBF01000063.1 GCA_015494485.1 bacterium
GTGCTGGTGGGCGTGCTCCATTACTGGATTACATTCTGGCCTCAGTATGTGCATTTTCTGTTTATCGTGGGATTGTTTTCCTTGTTTTTAAATTACCCGCGAACGGAGTTTTTTACCGAAATTCCCTACCAGTTGCAGCGGTTAAAAATGGATTACGACGAACATCTTTAGACGTGCCCTTTTTCCTGCCGGAATAGTTTAGACAACAGTCACGCAGTACCGGCTGTAATGCCGAAAGCATTCTTCATTCATCTCGCGGGGATGTATTGGGTACGGGGGATTTTTTCCCTTCCCATGGCTAAAGCCCATGGGCTATGGGCAGCCCGTCCCTCCGGGACGGTTTCTTCCCCCCTCTCTTTCCGCGAAAGAGAGGGGGTTAGGGGGTGAGTTTAGGGAAATTGTTTAACCGCCAAGTACGCGAAGAACGCTACGCATTATTCCCGTTCTTTTTTTCTTGGCGGTCCCCGCGTCCTCTACGGTTTCAAGGAAAAGGCGTCAAAATGAAATTTGACGATCCTTTGGAGGGATAATTTTCCGGCTGAACACCACAGCGAAACATAGTTATAGCTGAGATTCTTCGCTGCGCTAACGCTCCGCTCGAGAATGACAGTATCGTTCCTCGTGGCAAAGAAAAACTCCTGCACCCAACAAAAAAACCCCCTTCTCCAGCGCCGGAGAAGGGGGTTTGGGGATGAGGTTTTGAAGCTTTTCCCTATACGTTACATTTACTTCATCAACACCACTTTGCGGCTGGCCACAAAGGCGTTTCCCGTACCACTTACCGGTTGCGCCGTCATCCGTACCACATACACCCCGCTGGGCACCGGCTTTCCGTTGCTGTTGCGGCCATCCCATACCACCGCATGCCAGCCCGCCGGCTGACGACCACCAACCAATTCCCGTATCCGCTGACCCTGCACATTGTACACCACCAGCGTCACCTCCGAGGCCTCCGGCAACGCATACCCAATCGTCGTGCTCGGGTTAAACGGATTGGGATAGGCCGGCTTTAAATCATATTTCTGCGGCAGGGTAGACGGATTATCTTTCTCCATCCCCTCTTCCGAAGCCAGCACGTCATTGCCTGCCATCGGCGACTTCACATAACTACTCTCCGTATGCGTATACCAGGAATACCCCTGACGGTCGCTTGTGACCATCACCCGCAGCACATAATCTCCTGCAGGAATGTCCTGGCCACCAACCCACTCGAATTCATGCTGACCTAGTGCAACCTCGCCCCGCCATACAACACCACCATCTGCCACATTCAAAACCTCCACATACGGCATAATACCATCGTAATCCCCGGATGACAACACCGCACCCGTACTGTCCACCAGGCCTGTGGCTACCTCCCGTTCCACCCGCGCACGCAATACCGCTCCGGCGGCCACATGAAACACCTCACTGCGTAAATATTCGCCCACCGTGGCACCTGACAGGGCTACGCCATCTTTACCCACTGAACTCAACTTCACCCGCTGACTACCAACCCGAATATCGCCCAGCAGAAAACGGGCACCCACATGGTCTCCCGGTGCCAGACAAACCACCACACGGCGACTGACTGCCGGGACCTGCGCCACAACACCTGCCGCATCACTGCCATGGTTCAAATTCAACGTGTTCTTAATTAAATACGGCGCTCCCGTGTCCTCCAACCACAGGGCAAAGGCATCCGCAAAATCCGACTGGCGAAACGCCGGCAAATTCCCGTAATACCCATTGCTGCTCAATTGCGTGTGGCTTACATAACCTTCCAGACTGGGCGGATATTCCCGACGATACACCCGTTTGCCCGTGGTGTGAAAGACCACATCCAAATCCGTGTTGTTAATGAAATTAATGTTCACCCCATGCGCACTGCTGCCATCCGGCGGATAAAAGGCGGTCTTATTAAAGGAGGACCAGTTATTATTGGAATCCCCCTGGCGAATGGCAATTTTGTAATTGGTATTGCCGGATTTCTGTGCCAGCCAGGCACAAAACAGATTCCCGTTGCGGTCTATGGATACACTGGGAATGCGATCATAAATTAAACCCAGCGCACCGCTCACGTTTGCCGGGCTGCTCCAGCCATTGCCCTTATACAGCCGGCTGGTTACTTCATAACCACCATAGCGGTAGCTGTAGACCAATGCTACATAGTCGGTGCCGCTGACCATAGACGGAAACCACACATATGTCGTATTGGCAACGGGAATGTTCTGCTGGCTCCCCCAGCTGGCTCCCTGATTGGTGGACTTGTGCCATTTCAACCCGCTATCGCACACGTAGGCAATTAATGTGTGATACGTGTAAGAGGGACCCGGGGCTGCCATGGTCGTTACCGCAGAATTTGTCAGGTTCTCCACCCGCATCTCTGCCACCACCGGCTGGGGACCGTAGCGCTGGGCAGTGGTAATATGTACCGTGCTTAACTTGTGCGGACTGCTCCAGCTCTGACCACTGTTGCTCGTCCGGCTCACATAAACCTCATATTGGTCAGTATCAATCTTTCGTTGCCAGACCACATAGGCATAGCCGTTCACCAGACCCGCTGCAATGGAGGGACGGCTGCACCCATCCAGGTTCCCGCTTACACACACCTCCGGATTCCAGTTGACCCCGTCGGTGCTGGTGCTGACGTATATTTTGCCGTCCTCCCAGTAGGTTAAATACCAGGTGGTGCCGCCCCGGGCAATGTGGCGCTGGCTGCTGAAACCCAACCGGGACAGATTATCCGTTACCAGATGCCCTTTGTACACGGCACGCACTTCTGCACTGTCAGCTAAAAAAACCACCGGGGTCTCACTGGCCGAGGCATCCTGAAAACTCACGTTACTGCCTTCCCATCCCTGGAAGTACCAGGCAATATCTTCCCCGTGGAAGGGCAATATCTGCGGTGAGGGGGCGCGGACGGAGTAGCAGGGGTTACCAGGTAGGTCAAATCTTTGATTTAAAAACACGCCCTGATATTTACTATTTACACTCAGGGTAAACGGAACCGCTTCTCGCAAAAATGGGGTGTCCATTCCCAGGCTATGGTACCCATAGGGAGCGGTATAAAAGCGACTATCGGTGGTATCCACCACCCAGGGGTCCTTAAACTCAATGGAATCATACGGACTCTCCACACCCGGCATTAAGTGAATGTCAAACTTTGGATGCCCTTCCGCCTTATTATAATGCGCTGTTAATTGATTTACCTGCGTAGTAATGTGAAATGTTTTATAATATTTGATATCCGATTGCGTTGAATTCCAGTATTGAAATTTTCGATTCGAATCCGAAAAATATACGGGTGTTGGTCTTAATTTCTCATCATAATCTCTGGTTAACAAACCATTATACCCTATTTTCCAGGTATTAATAGTATAACGCCAATGTTCCGGTAGCACATTCGATAACAAATTCCCATTTTCATCATAGGCATAAAAATCGACATTCCAACCCAGTCTCGTCATCTCAAGGGGGCCTACGGTATCCGATTGTACCCCCGTAAATGTATGGTTTATTGAATCCGTTACTACGACATAGGATAAGATATAATTTCCGGATTCAACTATAGTCTCCGGCCTGGAAATATTTGCCCCAAAATCCGAAATGGTCGATATCTTCCAATATCCTTCCCGCGCATAATACACATGCCATTCATAGTAATAATTTGAACTTGGAGGAACAACTTCTCCATTATGGTAAATGACCGCTTCCAGAGTTGCCCGATAACTTTCCGGATTATCATCATACCACAAATCGGTCACTTTTATTTCTACCGTATACGTCTGGCTATGCCCGGCTGAGAGTATCATGAATAAAACGACAAAAAGCCAACGGACAAAAATATTCTTTTTCATGATGTCCAACTCCTTGATTTTTTGAGGGGTTTTATTGATGCATTTGCATTTTACCTCCGCCTCCCAACTAGAATCACCCCGCCGTCTACAACTATCCCGGTAACATGCACGCCCACTGCTGTGACCATATCTTCTTTTACATCTAGAGCGACAAATAAGCCTGGAAATTGCTCATATTGATGCCAGGTAGAACCATTCCAGTGCAAGACCAGACCAAAATGACCCACAACAAATAAGTTATTCGGTCGGCTACCCCGAATCGCCTCTTTGTATATGGGGGGTACATCGCTTATTTCACGCCAGATGGAGTCTCCATATTCCTTGCGATACAGACCGTTGCCACAACTGTACCAAGTATACCCCCGCCAGCTCCAGATGCCTTTCATTCCTCCGGGTAATCCCCGATGGCTCACCGGATACGCTTGATTCCCTTGAATCCCGATAACCGATACGCGATTGTCGTGAAATGGATTGGATGCCACAGCATATATTACAGGTAAAGAATGTTGATGTTTAGCTCCCCAGATATCCTGTATGGCTAAATCCGTCCCGCTTTCAATGCGATGCCAACTGCTGCCATCGTAGTGGATGATTGTGCCATTACCTCCGACTATATAATAATTAGTAGAATCATATCCCCAGCCTTTTTTTATTGCTCCATCCAACAAAGAATTTATTTCACAATGCCTTATAAAATCTTTTCCATTCCATTTTATTATTTCCGCTCCATCTGAAAACCATATACTCTTATCTCTAAAAATAGTTAATGAGTAAATAGAGCTTACTATAAAAGAACCATTATTACAAATTACCGATTTTATCCGCTTCAATTCCCATTTCTCCCCATCCCAGTGCACCGCATTATAAGGTAACCAGGTCTGATTACTGTCGCTGTATATCTCCCCTACCGCCCAGATGTCGTTTTCATTTACAATAGCTACATCATATAGTGCACCGCTGCCATAGGGACTGGGGATTTCATAGACCTTCCACTCAATATCGTGGCTGGTGGTGTCCATGGTGGTAATGCTTACCGGCGGCGTGGGGCCAACCCCTTTACCGGAACGATACAACCGCAATCGGTAGGTGTAACCATGCGCGGGCTGCAAACCGCTATCGGCAACAATGGTATCTTTTAGTCCCGCTAACCGCAATACTTCTTTCCCATTCCGTTCCAACGCAACCGTCAGCCCGGCATCGGGTCGTTCCGTTTTGACGGAGAACCATGCTTCGGTTACCATCACCGCTTCCGGAACCAATTCCACCACTGCCTTGCTAATGGTGGGCAGGGTGATGCGCCCGCAGGTTACAACGGAAAATACAATGAGCAATCCAATAAGGGCAACAAATTTCATGGCATTTATCCTGTACATTTCATGTGTTCAAAATGAAATGGAATGCGGCCTATCCCCTACGGGGGGTGGGCGCTCCATCGGCAGTGAGCAGTGAGCAGTGAGCAGTGAGCAGTGAGCAGTGAGCAAACTATCAAACGGCAGGGGAATTGTCAAGCATTGTGTAAACATATACGCCTCCCTCATCACCTGACCCTCCGACTCCCTTCGTATGGCTGTTGAGTTCCTTTGTTCCCGATAGGCTTATTGCAAAATAATTTTCCCATCGGGTAATTGTCAAGATTTTTTTCATCGAATATTCGCGTTTCTGTATGATGTTTTGATTTTGTGTATACAAATGGTTGGTATTGCTTGTATTATTCCCTCCCCCTCTCTTTCCTCAAAAGAGAGGGGGCCAGGGGGTGAGTTTAGGGCATTACTCAACCGCAACGCACGCTAAGTACGCAACGTATTTTTCATTTTTTTCTTGGCGTTCCCCGCGTCCTTCGCGGTTTTAAATAAAAAAGCGTTAAAATGAATTTTGGCGATCTTTGGGGTGGGTATCCGGCTGAACACCAACTAAACATTTCAATGGCTAAGATTCTTCGCTCGCTCAAAGATGACGGCTCCACTTTCCATTGCTGTGTGCCTTAATTTAGGAATGAAACATCGGTGTATCTTAAACTATATCACTTTCCGAAATTTTTTCTTCCAGAAAACAAAATCCATTTTTGATGTAATAATCTCTCAAGTTTGCGGGGATCAGTGCACCAAGGGTTACTTTAAAATCCCGTGGTTTAAACTGATGAATTCGGTCTAATAATCGTTGTTTTTGCTCACGGGAAAGCCGGGGAAGCGATATCCCTTTGCGAATAATAAATTCCAAATCAAAGGCATCTCGTATTGCTCCGCGGTCTATCAGCGCTTCTATTTTATTCCTCAAAGTCTGCTGGAGCGTATGGGCACGTACCAACACCTGAATGGGACTGTAAGGCGAAAAAGCAATTCTGTCTTCAACTTCCCAGTCTCGCCGTTCACGACGAATTTCAATTTTTAATCGCCGTGGATATCGTGATGAACGCATTTCAACCAATACGGTAAACCGCTTTAGTTGTGCATCGGTGATCTCATAATATTTCTTTAAATAGGATTGAATTTTTATCAAAAGTTGTTCATCGTCCATGTCTTTAGATTTCCAGAAGTCCAGGTCTACCGAATACCGGGGTAATTCGTGACACAAACGAAGCATTGTACCACCCCCAAAAATTAATTGCTCCAGAATGCGGGAACTTTTTAGCCGTTCCAGCACTTCCATTTCAAAAATTTCATGCTGTTCCAGTGGATTCATAGGTTAACACCTTTTTTTGAACTGCAGGGGGAAATTGAGGTAACCACCGTTTTATCTTTTCCCAATCGAGTCGGTTGACGTCGACCGCATCCAGGTCTAAAGAATACCTGCCTAAACTGAACAGGTACATCGCATCCAGAAACGCTTTTTCAGGTTCGGCTATAAAAAATTGCTGATGTCGGACAAATCCAAAATACAATGCTTTTTTAATTTTCAAATACTGAAAAACCATATTTTGGACACGTATTTGCTTTGTGCGTTTCAACGCTATGGATTCAATATAATCCTGGGGTATTTGTGTTGAAATTTCATACCAGGAGAGGGCAGTAAGCAAAGAAATATAAGATGGAGATTGCAGAATATTGGCCAGTTGAAATTTTTCTTCCTGGCTGAGAAACGGCCATCGGTCTGCCTTTACATACATATCCCGTTTAAGCCGAAGTAGCAGGCCTGCTTTCACATATCGGCTGGCAATTACCCGGGCAGAGGCCGGTTTCACCCCCAACACCCGGGCAAGATCCTCTACATGAAAATAGGG
>WGBF01000064.1 GCA_015494485.1 bacterium
GGGCTGATGGATGTAATTGGCCGCCGTGACCGGTTGTCCCGCATAATCACCAGTTGTTCTTCGTCCAGGCCCTGTTTCTGTTGGTAGGCGGGTACCGTGATGATGGGCGGGCGTTCAATTTCCGAAATTTCGGTCAGCGATAATTCATACCCAAGCTGTTCGTGTTTGTCAATATCCATTAAGTGATTTTTAAATGTGTCCAGTAAAATCAACTTGCCCTGCTGTTCGGCACGTAAAAACAGCACCCGGAGAATCCCCATTGCCATTTTCTTTAAGGCATGCAGGTCCTGATTGCGGTGAACGCGCACTTCCAGGTCCACCTGGGCCAAACGCTGGAGGCCAAAACGCGCTTCCAGGTCGATAAGCAGCCCGGTTTCCACCCCATAGCCGGTAAAGAAGGGTACGCGTTCCAGCAGTTCCCGCCGACCGGCATACTCCCCGCTTAATGGTTGCTGGAAAGCTGCCAGTTGAGGAAACAGGGCGTTGAAAAACGGCTTTACCAGAATCTCTGTGACCCGACCGCCACCTATTGGCTGCAGTTTCTTGCCCACCTGCAGGGGACGTCGGTAAAAGCCCTTTACGTAACCAATTTCCCGGTTGTAGAGCAGGGGACCGACCAATCCGTAAACAAATCGGGGATGAATATTGCGGATGTCGGTATCAATCCACACAATAATGTCCCCGTTGGCAACATGGAGGGATTTCCACAAATTTTCGCCCTTGCCGCGAACAGTGCCGTGCTCGGGTAAAATATCCTGCGAATAATACACCTGGGCCCCAGCTTTACGGGCAATCCGTACAGTGTCATCTTCGGAACCACTGTCGATCACGATAATTTCGTCAATCAGGGGGAATTTTTGCTGCAGGTGTTTGGAAAGGGTAGAAATGATTTTGCCAATCGTGGCTTCTTCGTTTAATGTGGGTAAACACAAGCTGATGGTGGTGTGTTTCTGGCGCTTCAAATCTAACAGGGAAGAAATATCGGAAAATTGATGGTGGTGAAATGTCCGGAGTTTTAGCCATTCTTGTATATGCATTGGGAGTTACCCCCGGTTTTGTTGTCAACACCCGGAATTCTTCCCTGAATTCATTCTGAGAGTAGAAGAGAGGTCTGTTTATGAAACGGGGGCGTCATTCGTAGAGTTCCCAAAAATCCGGATTTAAAAAGGTTTTCTTGCCTTTGGCAGAAGCGCAGTGTACATTTTCAACAATGAAGTGTCGGGTGTGCTGAGGCACATCGACGGGTACAGGAACACAATCAACCGGGAAACATCATGGCCTATTCATCCCGCAAGAAATCATCGTCTCGCCGGAGAAAACAACGCGCACCGCGCCTGAAATTACGCTGGGTGCTGGGAATTGTGGTTGTGTTTATCGGGTTTGTATTTTTCTCCGGGCCAAAGTCATTAATTAAATTGTATGTATTGCTGGAGAAGAAAGATCAACTGGTGCGGAGCCGGGAGGAACTCAAACAACGCGTTGTGGAGCTGGATACCGAAATCCATCGTCTGAAAACCGACACCACCTACATTGAAAAAATGGCCCGGGAGAAATACCTCCTTAAGCGCGCTGATGAGGAAGTAGTAATGATTAAAACCAAATAATCGCCTTGAAAGCCACTCATGCTATACTGCTACTTGTGTTGTTCGTTACGTTTTTTACCCATCCCGTTTTTCCCCAACAACCCTCGGTGTACCAGATTTATTTCGATAAGGGAAATGTAAACTGGCAATGGCTGGGCCGTTTACATTACCTGCGTCAATGGGGAAAGTGGCGAATCCAGTTGAGGGAATCCTTTCAGAGTAATTTGTACCGTGGTGTTACGGTAAACCAGAACTGGAAGGATTTAAATGAGTTCCGCTTCCTGAGCGAACGGACGCTTGGTCAGGCATTGCGATGGGGCGTTGGAACAACCTCCCGGGTGTTATCCGACCAGACCACCGCGTTAAAATTTAGCCAGCATACCGCGTTTCAACAGCTTACCTGGACCGTTCGGGAGGGGATTGAGGTTACCCCCAGCGTTGGATGGAGCTGGGACGAAAGTTTCGGCTTTCGGGACAATGGCCCTTACGCCGGGTTGACGCTTCAACTGGCCAATGTGGATTTGGGAGGATACCAGGCGCAGGGTCGTTTGTTGAGCAATTACCGCGCTTTCCCGGAACGGAAAAACCGTGATGTGTCTGTGTACACCTCCTTTTTCCGGGAATTTAGCAAACAGGCTTCGGATAGCTTTACCATTCGCGTGGGAAATTCATTTAATAAGTACTATCTGTCTGCAGCGGGCGCGCTGGAACAGGTCAAAATCCAGGAGCAGGGGCTGCGCAATGTGTTACACTATGCGTTTTCCGCCACAAATGTTCTGCAGGTGGTTACCAATTTGCAACGCCGCAATTTGTTTATTGAGAATCCGTTCTCCCAGAATCAGCGGAAAGAACTGGTTCTCGATACCCAGGCCCGGCATCGCTGGGTGTGGCGAAAGTTGGAAGTCCATTCGGAACTCCACACCGCCCAGAAAGTTCAGGATAACACCGGCGTGGAAACCGACATTACCGGGTTGCAAACTGGCATGGGAGTAGGCATCAACCTGCGCAACGTACACCGCATGGATATCGCCGCCAACATCCGCTACACCAAATATGAATTCAACACCCCTGATACGCTGGTAAACCACGATGACCGCGATGAGCAACGCTTTATTTTTGACAGCACAGTGCGCTGGCGGATGTCGCCCTATTTTACCGCTACCCTGAACGGGTATGCCTATTTGTTCCACCAGGTGTACATTCACCGCACTCGGAGCGCCAACAACAACTGGAATCGGATTTTCCGGCTGCAGGCGGCACTGGAACATCGTCCGACCAAAAATGTGAGCAATGTGCTCAAAACAGAGGTGCTTGCCAACTACACCGTGTACGATTTTGACGAAATTCTCCCGATGTTTAAAAGCTACATTTTTCGAAAATTAATTGTGGCCGATTCCCTGACCTGGCAATTCTTGCCCAGAGTAGGGCTGGAAGGTTTTGTGCGCCTGGAGTGGGAGGACAACGGAACATTTTTCAAGCAATTGTTTGCTCAACAGGTAAGTCAACAGGTGCACCTGAGCTTTGTCAGTCTGCTCGTTACTTACCGAACGGATTGGGGACCAGTGCTGCGCCTTGGGGGTACGGTGTATCGGCGCAATGAATGGCGATTCCGGCCCCAACGGGAACAAACGCGCAATTTCGTCAGCCTTTCCCCGGTGGTGCAGGTGCGGTATCAAACCGCCACCCGCATGGCATTTACCATGGAGTACGCTCCAACGCGGGTGACCGATTTCGGACGGGTAACCCAGCGTTTTTCCAATGCCCGCCTGCTACTTCAGTATCACTTCTAAACCCGGCAAATTTCCCTGCCTGTTTGAAAACATGAATTTGTTTTGTAATATTTGTCTTTCAAAAACAGGAGGTTCACATTGGACGTATTTCAGAAGTGCTGGGATTTCCGCCGCGCTGAAGAGGCAAAAGAGCAAGGCATTTACCCCTATTTTATTCCCATTGAGGAAAACCATGGGCCCCGGGTGAAAATGCAGGGGCGCGAAATTATTATGATTGGTTCCAACAATTACCTGGGCTTAACTCAGGACCCCCGGGTACAGGAAGCCGCCATCAAAGCTATCGAAAAATTCGGAACCAGTTGTTCCGGTTCCCGCTTTTTAAATGGCACCTTAAGCCTTCATGAAGAACTGGAGCACAAACTGGCGGCATTTGTGAAAAAAGAAGCTGCCCTCATTTTTAGCACCGGGTATCAGACCAACCTTGGTAGCATTTCCACCTTAATCGACAAAAACGATATTGTGGTAACCGATAAAACCAACCACGCCTCCATTTTTGACGGCATTTTTCTGGCATACGGTTTACGGATGGGCGTAACGGTGAAACGCTACCGCCACAACGACATGGATGACCTGGAGCGGGTGTTAAGCCGGCTGGACCCGGAAAAACCCAAGCTCATTGTAACCGATGGCGTGTTTAGCATGGAAGGGAGTATTGTTAACCTGCCCCGCTTAATTGAATTGGCCAAAACCTACAACGCCCGCATTTACCTGGATGATGCCCACGGCATTGGGGTTATCGGCGAAACGGGCCGGGGAACGGCGGAATACTACAACCGCTTTGAGGACGTGGACTTGATTATGTGTACCTTCAGCAAGTCCTTTGCCTCTCTGGGTGGATTTGTTGCCGGGGATGAGCGGGTCATCAGTTACATTAAACATTTTGCGCGACCGTTGATTTTTAGTGCGGCTATTCCCCCCGCCAACATTGCAGCGGTCATGAAATCACTGGAAATTATCCAGAGCGAACCGCAAATCGTGCGCCGACTGCGCGAAATTGGCGAAAAAATGCGGCGGGAATTTCAGGCAATGGGATTTAACACCGGCGAATCCCGTACCCCCATTGTGCCCATTATCATCGGGGATGACACCAGGACCTTCCTGTTCTGGAAGGCCTTATTTGAAGCAGGTGTGTACACCAACCCCGTCATCAGCCCTGCCGTGCCCCCCGACCGGGCCCTGCTGCGCACCAGTTACATGGCAACCCATACGGATCGGGACCTGGACCAGGTGCTGGATACCTTTAAGAAGATCGGTAAACAAATGGGGGTTATTTAACTCTGCGGTCAACAGGGTGAACCCAGGCCGGGTCGAATACCGGGAAAGCGTGAAGCGAACGCAACGTGTTGATCATATATCTGCCAGATGGCACGACAAAAAAGCAACGGGAGAAAGAGCAATGGCTGCAATTGATGTCCGTCCGGTAAGAAGCAAACGGGAATTAATGGCATTTATCAAGCTTCCCTGGAAAATTTACCAGAACGACCCCTATTGGGTACCACCCCTGATAATGGACCGCAAAAAGCTGCTGGACAAAAAAAAGAATCCCTTCTACAAGCACAATCCGGTGGAATTTTTTCTGGCCTACAAGAATGGGGAAGTGGTAGGGCGTATCGCTGCCATTTACAACAAGCAACACAATGAATTTCACAACGACAAGGTGGGGTTCTTTGGATTTCTGGAAGGCATTAATGACAAAGCCGTATTTGAACGCCTATTGGAAACGGCTAAAGACTGGCTGCGCCAGTACGATCGCGATTACATCATGGGTCCCATGAATCCCAGTACCAACGATGAAATTGGCTTTCTGTATGAGGGATTTGATTACCCGCCCTTTTTCATGATGACCCATAATCCCCCGTACTACATTGACATTATGAATGAGCTGGGGTACGAAAAGGTCAAAGATGTGTGGGCGTACTTAATTGACAAAGAACACCTGGTGGTTAGCGATAAGCTGAAGCGGGTGAGTGAGGCCGTGCTGAAGAAATTGCCGGTCACGGTACGCACCATTAACATGAAAGACTTCCGTAATGAACTGGAAATCATTCGCGATATTTACAACAACGCCTGGAGTCGCAACTGGGGCTTTGTACCGCTTTCGCCCGATGAGTTTGATTTCATTGCCAACGATTTCAAACAAATCGTGGATGAAGAGCTGGTGCTGATAGCAGAATTCCGGGGTAAACCGGTGGGGTTTGTACTGGCCATGCCCAATTACAATGAAGTGTTTAAGAAAATTAAAAATGGCCGCTTATTTCCATTTGGTTGGTTGACCTTCCTGTTAAACCGTAAAAAGATTAAGGGTATTCGGGTAATTACGCTGGGGATTAAACATGAATACCAGCCTTACGGTTTGGGTAGTGTTTTTTACATGGAAATCATCAAACGCGGGCTGGCCAAAGGCTACGACCATGCGGAAATGTCCTGGATACTGGAAGACAACGAACTCATGAACCGCGCTGCTAAACTCCTGGGCGGCTGGGTGTACAAAAAATACCGGATTTTTGGCATGGGGTTGTAGGGGGTAGTATTATTTATTTAAATAGTATCCCAATTTTTGTGTAAAAGGGTAAAAGGTGCTTTCATTAAATACTATTTGAAGACAAATTTAGATGGATAACTTTGAAACGATCTGTCATACAATAATCCTTAAAAATTTTCACAAAGTTCTACTTTTTGGACTGCCCCGCTTTTTGTCCTTAAAAACCGTGAAGGACGCAGGGTGCGCAAAGAATAATATGTTGCGTTCGTGGTGTTATCCGTTGTTGGAGAATTTTCCTAAACTTACCCCTTCTCTTTTATAAAGAAAGAGAGAGTGGAAATTAGGCCTTCACTTCGGGAATATCATGATGTCATTCTGGAGCGGAGCGAAGAATCTCAGA
>WGBF01000065.1 GCA_015494485.1 bacterium
AACTGGAAGAGTTACTGACGCAGTTGCGCCAATCTCCGGAAAATACCGCTTTGTGGCAGGAATTTACGGTGGAGGCCCATACCCTGAAGGGCTCCTCCCAGATGCTTCGCAAAGACGCACTGGCAGCGGTTGCCACCGGCCTGGAGGACATCGGCGAGGCGGGAGAGAAGGGGCAATTAAAGTCAAGCGAAACGGTTTTGACGTTTTTAGAAGACAGTCTGGCAGCGATTCGCCAGCTTATTGAGGGGCAAACGGTGGATACCGCGCCCTTTGTTTCCCGGGCTGAGGAAATTTTGCAGGCATCCACTGTTGAAGCAGAGGAAGCTCAAGAAGCTGCGGAAGAACTTCCCGAAGGGGAAGCACCGCCGCAAGCGGAAACACCGGAACCCCAACCGGAACCCGAACAACCGGTAATAGAAGAGGAAGCACCGGCAGCACAGCGCGATGAAGAAACCTATCTCTACCTGAAAGAACAGGATCCCGAACTGTTAAGCATTTTTCAGGACGAAGCCGTTGAGAATCTGGAATTAATCCAGTCCACGGTGGCCAATCTGGAAAAGTTTACCTTTGATAAAAAGGCCATTCAGGATGTGGAACAGGCGGTGCACGAAATCCACACCTCAGCCAAATTGCTGGGATTTAAGGAAATCGGGCGCGTGGCAGAAGTGCTGGAAAAGCTGGTGGAAAAAATTTCCTCCCGGCAACTGGAAAACTGGCGGGATGCCTTGCGGTTTATTCGCCGCGGCGGTGTGGTTATTCAGGAATTGATGAAATCCGGCAAGGTGGACCGACGGGAGTACCACACTATCCTGCAGGAAGTGGAGCAAATTGTGGAAAGCGGGTTTGTTCCCGGTGAAGCCGGCGAAGAAGTACCACCCGAACCTGTTGCACCACCCGTTGAAACGCCTGCGGAACCTTCGGCTCCGGAGGAAAGCGTTCCGGCAGCGGAGGAGGTTAAACCGGAAAGCGAGGTATCAGCTGAAAAAATTCAGCAGCAGGTGATTGACCTCTTTTTACAGGAAGCCACGGAAAAGCTGGAAGAAATCAACTTTGCCCTCATTAGTCTGGAAAAAGAGCCCGCCAATGCGGAGTTGCAGCAACACCTGATGCGCAGTTTCCACACCTTAAAAGGGTCTGCCGGGTTAATTCATGCCACGCATATTGAGCATTTAACCCATTTAAGTGAAGATATTATTGAGCATTATCGGCAGCAGAACGAACCCCTGCCAGCGGATTTTATTGACCTGCTGTTTAACGTGGCCGATGAGATTAATTACATCACGCAGGCGCTGCAACAGTTTCAGGAAGAACGCACCAGCAAATATGACGAGCTGGCCAGTCAACTGGAAGACTATGCCCGGAATATCGGGCTGGCGGCGCCGGCACCATCTCCTGCAGAAACACCGGTAGAGGAACCGGCAGCCGCATCGGAAAAAACAGCGGAGCCGGCAGAAGAGGAACTGGTAATGGAAGTCAAAGAAGAAGTAACCCCGCGGCGCGAAGAGGCCTTTGTCCGGCTGAATATGAGCAAAATGGACTTTCTGCTCAATAACAGTGCCGAACTGGTTGTCGGGCATACGCAGTTTAAAAATTTACTGGAAAAATTCCGCAATACCTTGCCGGGCATGGATACGGATGTCAAAACCCTGCAGGAAATGGTGGAACACATTAATACCATTGTTCAGGACCAGCAGGCCATTCAGGAAAAATTAAATCAGCAATCCGACCTGGAGCCCGGTACGCTGGAAGCCGTCAATAGACAACTGGAAAACCTGCAAAAGCTGCAGAAAAACCTGCAGGCCATTCACGCCGAAATTCAACAGCAGGCCACTTCTTTGCGGGACTTTGCCCGCGCTTCCGAGGACAGCCTGCAAAAACTCAGCAAAACATCCAACACCTTACTGGATTACATTATGCAGGCACGCCTGGTGCCCATTGGCCTTTTATTCCGGCGTTTTCAGCGGCCCATCCGCGATATGGCCCGACAGGCGAATAAAAAAATTAAACTGCAAATAACCGGTGAAGAAACAGAGCTGGATCGTGCCCTGGTGGACCGGCTTTACGAACCGCTGCTGCACATCATTCGCAATGCCATTGACCACGGACTGGAACCGCCCGAAGAACGGCGGCGCAATGGTAAAGAGGAGGAGGGTCTGCTAAAAATAAAAGCCTGGAGAAATCGAAATCAAGTGGTGGTGGAGGTGTCCGACGATGGCCGTGGCATTGATGTGGAAAAGGTTCGGCAACGGGCCATTGAAATGGGACTTATTTCTACCCATTCCGCGGAAAACATGACCCATGAAGAAATTTTGCAGCTTATTTTTTCACCCGGATTTAGTACCACCACAGAAACCACGTTGATGTCGGGGCGTGGCGTGGGGCTGGATGCGGTAAAAAGCACCATTGAGCGGCTCCGTGGGGATGTGCGGGTCTCTTCAGAACCCGGCGAGGGTACCACCTTCTCCATCCGTATTCCCATTTCCCTCTCCGTTATTCAATCCATGCTGGTGGATGTGAACGGCCAGGTGTATTCCATCCCGCTGCTGGAAGTCGAAGAAACCATTCACTTATTGGGAAGCGAATTTTTGAAAAAGGACGGGGAGTATTTTTACAATTACCAGAATGAAACCATTCCGGTACTGTACGCCCCGCACATTTTACGGGTGAAAGGGCAGGAACCACCGGAAATTTCACCGGGAGAAGAGTATCCGGGAATAATCCTCCAGCACGAAGGGCGTCGGGTCATGCTTGTGGTGGACCGAATTATCCGCCGGGAAGAAATTCTGATTAAATCCATTGGTCGCAGTCTGCAGCATTTGAAATACATTGCCGGTGGTGCCATTATGGAAGATGGCCATGTGGTGCTGGTGCTGGATGTGGCCCAGATTGTTCAGGATTATTTCATCCGAAAAGGTAGCGGAGATGGTACCCCGCGGCCGCGACGCCGGGCAACCGATAAACGAACTGAACCCCCGAAAAAACGCCAGGTAAAGGTGGTGGGTCGGCCGCCGGTGTTGTTGATTGTGGATGATTCGGTGAGTATCCGAAAATACGTGAGCGGGCTGTTTCTGGAGCAGGGCTTTAAAACCGAAACCGCCGCAAACGGCCGGGAAGCGCTGGAAAAATTGCGTAAAAATAAAATCGACCTTGTCATCACAGATCTGGAAATGCCCCACTACAACGGTTATGAATTAATCGAAGCAATTCGCAAAGACGACAATTATCAGGAATTGCCCATTGTGGTATTAACCGGCCGCACCGGACATAAATTTGAGGAAATGAGCCATTCCCTTGGTGCGGATGCTTACATAAACAAACCGTTTCGGGATCAGGAGTTGATTAACAAGGTAAAAGAATTTATAATTCAGGCATAGATGAAAAGGTATTAACAAAATCGAATGAAGCGAATTTTTATTTGGGCGATTGGGGTGTTTGGGGCAACCCTTCTGCTGGGGCAGCAACCCAATTATGTATCTGGAAAAATAAGTAAGGACACGCGTTGGAGTGGCGACGTCCACATTAACGGGGATGTGGTGGTGGCACGAAATGCCACCCTTACCATCGATGCCGGAACGCGTATTTTTATTGCCCCGCATCAGGACGTAACCCGCGGCGGAACGGATCCCGAGTTAACAGAAATCATTATCCTGGGGAAATTGGTCGCGCGGGGTGCCGAGCGCGGTGGCCGTATTCTGTTTACGTCCGCAGCCAAAGCACAGCGGATGCGGGATTGGTATGGCATTGTCATTAAAGGACGCCGCCAGCAATCCGAGCTGCGCAATTGCATTATTGAATATGCCTACAAGGGAATTACGGCTTACGGTAGTGCCCCTGTAATCGAAAATTGTGAGGTTCGATTCAATTTTTATATCGGCATCAGTGCCGAAGTGCGGGCAAAACCGACGATTCGAAACTGCCTGATTTTAGGCAACGGTGTCGCCGGAATCAATTGTGAATTGGGATCTGCACCTCTGGTGGAGGGAAATATTATTAACCAGAATACCAATGGCGTCATCATATTTGACCGTTCCAATCCGGATATCGGGCATCAACCGGCGGAAGGAACTCAATCAAAAGGCGGTAACCGCATTTTCAATAATTTTGAATATGATATTTACAACCATTCCTCCATGGAAATTTATGCCCAGAACAACCTCTGGAATACGGAAGATGTGGCGGAAATCCGTAAACGAATTTTCGACCGGGAAGACAATGCCGCTTATGGGCCGGTTATTTTTGAGCCTTACTTCGGGCAAACACAACCGCCAATCGCCCGCAGACGCGCGTTACCTCCGGTACCTTCCATTGCACTGGAATCGTCGGTGAGTACAAGTGGGCCGGAAAATAGGGGGGGTACTTCAGGAACCAGGAATAATGTATCGGCTAACAAATCCAGCGATACCCTGGCAGTAGCGGAACAACGTACACCTTCTGCTGAAAACATAAGCCCGGTGCCGGTAAAACGGGAAACAGTGTACGTGTATCAACCGCCACCGGAACCATCTAAAGCGGAGAAAACCGAGGCAAAGAAAGAAGAGTCGCCGCCCAAACCGCAAATTCAGGAACCGGTTCTGGAAGCCTTTCTGGATGGCGGGAAGCGGCAATACATCCGGCGGGTAAAACCGGAATATCCCAAAATTTATTTGAATACGGGTACAGAAGGTACCGTTATCTTACAGGTGGTTGTTGGCCGGGATGGCCGGGTGGAGTCCTACCGTGTGTTGCGCAGCGATGGGGAATTGTTTACGGCAGCAGCAATTGACGCAATTAAACAGTACCGGTATAAACCGGGCACGATGAATGGCAAACCGGTGAAGTTCCGGGTGATTGAACGTTTTCGATTCAAGATTGGAGGCTGAACAGGAGATGAAACGTGGGTATCTGATTAGTATTGCCGGAAATATTGGTGTGGGTAAAACAACCTTAACCCAGAAACTGGCGGAGCGTCTGGGTTGGAAGCCATATTTCGAAAGTGTGATTGACAACCCTTATCTCAGCGATTTTTATAATGACATGAAGCGCTGGAGTTTTAATCTGCAAATCTACTTTTTATCCCACCGGTTTCGCACCCAGAAGGAAATTGTGGAATCGGGGGAGCACGCCATTCAGGACCGGAGCATTTACGAAGATGTGGAAATCTTCGCACGGTCGCTATTCGAGCAGGGGTTTATGGATGCGCGGGACCACACCACCTACCGGGAACTGTTCTACAATATGGTACCCTACCTTCCCGCACCGGATTTAATTATTTATTTGCAGGCCTCTGTGGATACCCTCATGCAGCGGATTCGCCAGCGGGGGCGCGATTTTGAACAAACCATTTCCCGGGACTATATTGCCTACTTGAACCGGGCGTATGAGCGATGGATACGGGAAGCCCGCCAACAATTCCAGGTGCTAACAGTGAATGCCGACCAAACCGATTTTGTGAACGGGGACGGTGATTTAGATGACCTTATTGCAGAAATCCAGAAGCGTCTCCCGTAAACCGCACATTGTCTTTTTGTATTATTATTTCCCCCCCATGGGCGGTGGCGGTGTCCAGCGAATTGTGAAATGGTTAAAATATCTGGATTATTCCCGCCTGGATGTTTCCGTTATTACCGTAAAGGAGAGCCATTATTATGCGGCGGACCCCTCATTGCTGCAGGAAATTCCCGATGCGGTGCGGGTCGTGCGCACGGATTCTTTTGATCCCTTTCGGCTGGCGGCCTGGCTAAAGAAAGGGGATACGTCATCAAAGAATAATGAATTGCCCCGGGAAAGCAGCGATTGGTTACGGCGGTTATCCGCCGCGGTGTTCATTCCCGATAGTCGCGTGGGATGGTTCCCGTTTGCTCTGATGGCGCTCTGGCACCTTCACCGGGAACACCCCATTGACGGGGTGGTTGCCAGTATGCCACCGTACACCGCAGGACTGGTAGGGGCTGCGTTTCATGCCTGGCAACGGGTTCCTCTGATTCTGGATTACCGGGATGCATGGTGTGGCAATGCCTATTTCCCCAAACGCCCCGGGATGGTGGAAAAAATCCACCAGTGGCTTGAAAAAACCGTTCTGAATCATGCCTCTGGGGTGGTGTTTGTTAATCCGGCACTGCAACGCCATGTAAGGGATCAGTATCCACTAAATATCCCAGACGCCCAAACGGTGATTCGCAACGGCTTTGACCCTGATGATTTTCGTGACCTGCCGGAACCGCCATCCGCTCCGCCTGTTCGGGTGGGGAT
>WGBF01000066.1 GCA_015494485.1 bacterium
CCCGCACCTTTTTAATTCAAAGTGGCTTGAAAGCAGTATTTGTGGATTTTTATTCCACTGCGGAAAACATTGCATTGTATTTCCTGAAGAGGATTCAGGAGCGCCTGACGTACTCCAATATTACCCGGCTGGCGGTGCGGGTGTACGAAACGGAAAAAGAATTTGCCGAAGTGGCCGTGGATTTTCCTTCGGCTACCTGAGCCGACTTGAAATGCGGAGAGAGGGGTAAAATGCCATTTCTCCGAAAGCACGGCTACCGGCAGTGCCCCTGTGCACGGGGACGGAATTTCAACTGAAATGACAAACGAAATCAATGAACCGGGGGGAGTCCCGATGAAGCGTAACGATAAACCCATTGCAGTGGTTTTAGCCAGTGGGGGACTGGACAGTACGGTTACCACCGCCATTGCGGCCCAGAATTACCGGCTGGCCATGCTGCACGTGAATTACGGGCACCGCACGGAGCGGCGGGAGCTGAAAGCCTTTCGCGATGTGTGCGATTATTACCAGGTGCCGTCCAACCTGCGCATGGAGCTGGATATTTCACATTTGAAGAAAATTGGTGGGTCGTCCCTTACGGATGAGGCCATTCCGGTCAGCAAAGCCAATCTGGAAAGCACGGAAATTCCCACCTCTTACGTGCCATTTCGCAATGCCAATTTGCTTTCCATTGCCACCAGTTGGGCGGAAGTCCTGGGTGCGGAACGTATTTTCATCGGGGCGGTGGAAGAGGATTCCTCCGGGTATCCCGATTGCCGGGAAGCCTTCTTCGATGCCTTCAACCGGGTCATAGAACTGGGCACCAAACCGGACACCCACATCCGCATCGAAACGCCTCTCATTCACATGAAAAAATGGGAGATTGTCCGGCGCGGGCTGGAGTTAAAGGCGCCGCTGGAATTGAGCTGGTCGTGTTACCAGAATGAAACGGAAGCGTGTGGCGAATGCGACAGTTGTGCATTGCGCCTGCGGGCGTTTCAAACGCTGGGCATTGAAGACCCCATTCCCTACGTAAAACGCCCCCGGTATGTGTAATTCGACCTCCAATAATGGGGGCCCGGAATATTCAAATGGAGCAATTGCAGAAAGGTTGCGCGTTCTATTTCTCCCACATCAGGGTAACAACATACTGGCGCAATGGTGCCAGGCTGCCCACCAGGTCGGTGTAATAATAATTCAACATATTTTTAACGGTAAAGTTTAGTCCCAGGCTGCCGCCCCACAGGGGCAAGCGGGTACTCAGGGAAAAATCCACCACATGGGCCGCATTGTATTTGTCCACATCGCGAACGAACAGGGCCAGACGTTCGTCAATGCGGTCGTAGCGGGAAATGTAGCGGTAGTCCAGAGTGGCCAGTGCCAGGGGAAGCATTCCCCGCAATTGGGCGTACAGGGTATGCCGGGGCCGGAAGTTCAAATACGCGCCGCTGTTTACATCGCGGGCATCCACATAGGTATAGCCCAATTGGGTTGCCAGCCGGTGATGCCAGAAGGTGGCGTTGATCAACAATTCACCGCCGGCCATTCGCGCCTGCTGAATGTTTTCAAACCGTATCTGGAGGTTGGACCGGAAAGTGGGTTCAATGAGGTTGTTGTAGCGGCTGTAAAACACCGCCACATCCGTAAACCAGAAGCTTCCGTGGTAACGGTACCCCACTTCGCCGCCCCAGTTGGTTTCCGGTTGCAGCCCCGGATTGGGCACCACAGTTAAGCCGGACGCGCTGGTGGTGGTGAAAATTTCCGCCAGGGAGGGGGCACGGAAACCGGTCCCGCCGGAGACCCGCAGGCGATGAGCGGTATTCAGTTTGAAAAGGGCGGCGCCACGCACGCTGATGCGGCCTTGCGGGGCAATGGTATCCAGGGCAAACACATCTCCGCGGATACCCCCGGTGAGGGTAAGCCGGGAGGTCAGGCGCCATTCATCCTGCACAAAAGCGCTGCCTTCATTGGCGCTGCGGTCCCCAAAAATATTGCTGCTTACTGTGCCGTAATTCCCACTGAGTCCGGTAATCAGCAAATGGCGTCCGGTGTGCCAGGTGAATTGAGCTTCCAGACGGCCTTCGTTGGCTGTGGAGCGGTTCCCGCCGGTTTGGGGATTGATGTTGTCCTCAAAATGATTGGCAAACCAACTTCCCCGGAGAGCCAGAATCTTCTGCGGGCTGATGAAATACCGGTAGCGGGCAATGGCAAATCCCCGCCGGGATTGCACCGCGTCCCCCAGTTGGTCTGCCGGAGGCTGGAGAGCGTATTTCAAATTTTTCCAGAACAGAAAATTGGCCCGTTGCTGACGCATGGCATTGGCCAGCAGGGTAATTTCGTGATGTTCGGCCGGTTTGGCGGTGATTTTGGTGGTCACCGTCCAGCGCTGCCGCCAGTCATTTTGCCGATAGCCCTGGTCTTCATCCCGGGCCACAATAAGTGCCGCAGCCAGGCGTTCGCCACCCATCCGAACGCCGGCCAGTTGCCCGTCGATCCATTGGCGGTCGCTGCTCCATTGCCACTCCCGGTATTTCGGGCGGGCATAAAAGCCTCCGTATTGCTGAAGCCAGATGGCAGGAAGTTCATGAACCGGCCGGGTTTGAACGTTAATCACGCCCCCCATAGCACCGGATCCGTACAATGCGGAACCGGCACCTTTTACCACTTCCACCTGGTCAATCAGGTAGGTGGGAATTACATCATAATTGATTTCCCGGGTGTCGCCGGTTAACAGCGGCATACCGTCCACCAGCAGCAGTACCCGGCTGCCCAGCCCCCGGGTGTACCCGGTGGATCCGCGGATGTTTAACTGACCCCCGTTCAGGGTAATTCCCGGAATGTATTGCAGCGCCTGATTTAAAAAGATATTGGTGCGCTGGCGGATTAAGCGGCTGGAAATCACCGCTGCGCTTACTGGCACGTCACTTAAATGGGCTTCGTGGCGCGTGGCGGTAACCACCACCGGATTGGTCTGAAGGGGCTGTTCCTGTAACCGGATGGGGCCTATGGTTACGGTTTGCCCGGCCCGTACGGTAACCTGGACCGAATCCGGGCGGTAGCCCAGTAATTCCACAACTACGGTGTAGGTTCCCGGGGGAATATTCTTCAGGATGAAAAGCCCTTCTGCATCAGTCATACTCCCGTAAGGGGTGTGGGGAATGTACACGCTGACGCCCACCAGCGGCTGGTGGCGGTCATCTGTGACCTGCCCGCGGATTTGCCCCGTCGATTGGGCCAGCAGCAATCCGGCAAAAAGCAGGACGCCTATGAGAAACTGCCGTATCATGGCGCAGCCTCCCGGTTCAGGGAAATGTGTCGCTGGAAGTTGACCCTAATGTCAATGTCCGTGGTAATCTGGCCTTCTTCGACCGTTACCGGGTCCGGGATGGTATCCGTGGGGGCATCCGGCTGGTGGTACACCCCCACCAGTGCCCAGTCGCTTAAAATAACGGGGCCAAAGCGGTACACTACCGTCACTGCTTCGTAACGGCCGGGCGGGAGTTCAATGGTGTAGTTCAGGCTGTCCACGTAAAACGGCAGGTGGGTGGAATCAATTGGCGGATAGGCAACCGCCTGTCCGGTGAGTAATGCCGTTACGATATCATCCGGGGGATAGGTTTTAAACACCACAATGCGAAGATCATAAAGACTATCAGCCGGTGGCCAGGACGGAAAGTACACCGTGCCAGAAATGCCCGAGGGGCCTTCGCCTACCGAAGAATCCGCCGGGGAAAGGCCCTGGTCACAACCCAGGTACAACCCGACCCCCGTGAGCCAGATGAGCATGATTACCAGTCTGCGCATGCCACAGTTTACGGGTTCCGGGGGAAAATTGCAAGATGAGGGCAGCATCAGCGACGATTTCCGGCGGGTAGTTTACCCCGTTCTCGGGATTTGAGAAAACCTTTCGCGGCAGAATGTCTGCAAATCCAGCTTCCTGATTTTTTCCGGTGGAAATTGCCCTGGGCTTTCTGTAATTTTCCCCGCAACGGAAGGGAATCAACAGAAAGACAATCGGGGAGTCATCGTGTCATTTGTCCATTTGCATACCCATACGGAATACAGTTTATTAGACGGCGCCAACAAAATCGACCGGCTGGTGGAAAAAGCCCTGGAATACAAAATGCCGGGGCTGGCCATTACCGACCACGGGACCATGTTCGGGGTGCTGGAATTTTACAAAGCCTGCAAGAGTGCGGGAATTAAGCCCATTATTGGAATGGAGGCCTACATTGCGCCCGGTTCCCGCAAGGACCGCACCAGCACCGGCCGGGGCGGCAAACAACCTACTTACCACCTTGTGCTACTGGCCAAAAACGAAACCGGCTACCGCAATTTAATGAAGCTCTCCTCACTGGCGTATCTGGAAGGATTCTACTACAAACCGCGCATCGACCGGGAAATTCTGGCTCAGTATCGGGAAGGCCTGATTGTGCTCTCTGCCTGTGTGAAAAGCGAGATTTTTTCCCTGCTGGAAGCCGACGACTGGCGCGGGGCGCAGCAAACGGTGGAATGGTACCTGGAACACTTCGGAGATGATTATTATCTCGAAATTCAAAATCACAACCTGCCCATTGAAGCCGGTTACGAGAAAGTGTACAAACTGGCCAAGGAAATGGGTGTGCCGGTGGTGGCAACCAATGACGTGCACTATTTGAATCGCGATGATTACGATGCCCACGATGTGCTGGTGTGTTTGGGGCAACAAAAGACCCTTAGCGACCCCAAACGGTTGCGTTACGAGAGCCCGGAGTTGTACCTGAAAAGCCCTGACGAAATGTTCAAACTGTTCGGTGACCGCAGCGAAGTGCTGGAAAACACCGTGGGCATTGCCGAAAAGGTGAATCTAGAAATTGAAATGGGGAAACTGAAGCTCCCCAAATATCCCCTGCCGCCGGAATTCAAGTCCATGACCCTGGATGATTATTTGAAAAAAGTTGCCTATGAGGGCGCCCGGGAACGGTACGGGGAAGTGAGCGGTGCGGTGAAAGAGCGCCTGGATTACGAGCTGGACGTCATCAAAAAGATGGGGTATGCCGGCTACTTTTTAATTGTAAAAGACTTTATTGATTATGCCCGCAGCCAGGATATCCCCGTAGGCCTGGGGCGTGGGTCGGCGGCGGGGAGCATGGTGGCTTACACGCTGGGCATCACCCGGGTGGATCCCCTGCGCTACGACCTCCTGTTTGAACGCTTTTTGAATCCCGAACGGGTCAGCATGCCCGATATTGACATCGACTTTTGTTACGAGCGCCGGGATGAAGTGATTGACTACGTGCGCAAACGGTACGGGGAATCCAATGTGGCGCAGATTATTACTTTTGGGCGATTGCTCTCCCGGGGTGTGCTGCGGGATGTAATGCGCGTTATGGAGTTTGAATACGCCGAAGCAGACCGCATTGCCAAATTAATTCCCGTGCATCAGGGTAAGCCCATGCCGCTGGCCAAAGCCATTGAAGAGGTGCCGGAGCTGAAGGAACTGTACAATCAAAATGAACGCTACCGCAAAATGCTGGATTACGCCCTTAAGCTGGAAGGCATTGCCCGGCATCCTTCTGTACACGCGGCAGGGTTAATTATTGCCCCGGATGAAATTACCAACTACGTGCCCCTCTTCCAGGCGCAGGAAAAGGGCAACGGCAAGGAAGGCAAGGTCGTCACCACCCAGTTTACCATGACCGGCTGCGAGGAAATCGGGCTGCTGAAGATGGACTTCCTGGGGCTGCGCACCCTGACCGTTATTCACGATGCGGTTAAAATGGTGCGCAAGCGGGGCATTGAACTGGACATCGACGCCATCCCCCTGGATGACCCCAAAACGTTTGAAATTTTTGCCGAGGGCCGCACCACCGGCATCTTCCAGTTTGAAAGTCAGGGCATGCGGGAGTACCTGCGCAAGCTAAAACCCAACCGCATTGAAGACCTGATTGCCATGAACGCCCTGTACCGGCCCGGTCCCATGGAAAACATTGACACCTACATCAACCGCAAATACGGCCGGGAAAAAATTGAATACCTCCATCCCAAACTGGAACCCATTTTAAAAGAAACCTACGGCATCATCGTCTATCAGGAACAGGTGATGCGGATTGCGTCGGATCTGGCCGGCTTCTCCCTAGGCAAAGCAGATCTTTTGCGCCGCGCCATGGGGAAGAAGAAGGTCAAGGAAATGGAAAAGATGAAGGGCGAATTCATTGAAGGGGCCCTGAAAAACGGCGTGGATCAAAAGACTGCCGAAGCCATTTACGACTTGATTTTTAAATTTGCCAGCTACGGGTTTAACAAGTCGCATTCGGCGGCTTACGCCATTCTGGCGTACCAGACGGCCTATTTAAAGGCCCACTATCCGGCAGAATTTATGGCTGCCAACCTCACCAGCGAAATGAGCGACAGTACCAAGGTGGTGATGTTCATTGATGAATGTCGCCAATTGGGGATTGAAGTGTTACCACCGGACGTTAATGTATCCGGTGCGCGTTTTGAAGTAACCGAGGACGGGAAAATCAGTTTTGGCCTGGAAGCCATTAAGGGTGTTGGTAAATCTGCCATTGCCGGTATTATTAAAGCGCGGGAAAAGGTGGGCCGTTTTGAAAATCTGTTCCATTTCGTGGAGAATGTGGACACCCGTTCTGTCAATAAAAAAGTGCTGGAATCGCTTATTCAGGCCGGGGCCATGGACTCCCTGGAAGGCACCCGTGCCCAGAAATTTGCTGCCATTGAAAGCGCCCTGCAGTTTGCCCAGCAGGTGCAGGAACGCAAGGGCAATCAGGCCCAGATTTCCCTGTTTGATTTGATGAGCGACGAAAGCGGTGACACACCGGACGAGTTGAAAATTAAATACCCGGAATTGCCCAACGTACCGGACTGGAGCCTGCAGGAAAAACTGGCGCGGGAAAAGCAGTTTCTGGGGTACTATGTGAGTGGACATCCGCTGGATCGCTACCGCACGGAGATTCAGATGTTTTCCAATCTGGATTGGACCCACTTTGAAGAATTAAAGGAAGGCGATGAAGTACGTGTAGCGGCCATGATTACGGTGATGAAAACCCACCTGGATCGCAAGGGCAAATTCATGGCCTTCCTCACGCTGGAAGATCGCTATCAGTCCTTTGAAGGGGTGGTGTTTTCCAGCGTGTTCGAAAAGTACAGCGATTTTCTGCAAAAAGGAAACCTGGTGTTTGTGCGTGGCAAAGTCAGCGATAAATCGGAATCTTCCTTCAAAATGCTGGTGGATGAAATCTTTCCCATTTCCGAAGTGCGCAATCGGTGGGCGAGAGGGTTGAAGATCCGTCTGCGCACCTCCGAGATGGAAGAGCACAAGGTGGATTCCCTTTATAAATTAATGAAGGAATTTCCCGGCACTACGCCGGTGTATTTCGAAGTATACACCAAGGATAATGGCGGAGGGTTTTTGTTGCGCTCCCGCCGGTATCGGGTGGTGCTTACCGATGAGTTGCTGAAAAACCTGCGAAACACCGTGGGCGATGATTTTGAAATCCTGTGGAATTAATGGGAAAGGACGAGCGGGCCGATGAGAGCGGTTATTCAAC
>WGBF01000067.1 GCA_015494485.1 bacterium
GTGCCAGTGCCACAAACAACGACCCCAGCAACGCAAAAATGACCGGCATTCCAATGCGTTTCAAATAAAAGCTGAAAAACCCGCCGTCATCACTAACCAGAATCATGGGCATAAAGACCACAATGGTAGTTAGCGTAGCCATGGTTACGGCCAGCATTACCTCACTGGCGCCTTCTAGCGCTGCCTTTTCTGCCCCCAACCCCTGGTTCTGTTTGCGGTAAATATTCTCCAGCACCACAATGGCATTATCCACCACCATGCCCACGCTAATCATTAATCCCATCATGGTTACGGTGTTGAGTGTCCAGCCAATGAAGTAGGTTACGGTGAGGGCAATTAACACCGAGACCGGAATAGCCACTGTCATAATCAGCGTAATGCGAAAGCGCCGCAGGAAGTAATACAAAATCAGAATTGCAAAAATTCCGCCCCAGAATGCCGTATCCAGCAGATTATTAATGGAGGCCCGAATCATATCCCCCTGGGCAAACAGAATGTTAATCTGGGCATCTTTAAGCACCGGGTTTTTGCGAATCTGGGTGTCAATTAACCGCCGCAGCTGGTCGCTTAAAGCCACCGTATTGGCCAGGGATTCCTTGAACACTTCCAGCTTGAATGCCGGCTGGCGGTTAACGCGCTGATACCAGTTGCGTTCCGGCACGTCGTAACGGATTTCTGCCACATCCCCCAGGGTTAATCCCTTTTGATTGATGGGCACCTGCTTAATTTCCTCAATACTGCGGAAACGCCCCACAGAGCGAATCATGAATTTTTTATCCCCTTCGTACACCCAGCCGGAAGAAAGGGAAAAATTGTCGTTGCGCAAATCGTTGATGAGCTGAAACAGGTTTACGCCGTACGCTTTTACCCGGTCCTGGTCCACCAGAATTTGAATAACTTTTTCGTCGGCCCCGTACACGTCGATATTGGCCACCCCATCAATCCGCTCAATAGGCCGACGGATGTGATGATCCACAATAAAATAGGGGTCATCCACCGTTTGCGGAAAGGAAATAGCCAGAAAGATGATAGGGGCATCGTTGCGGCCAAATTTGCGCAAAAAGTAGCGGTCCACATCATCGGGAAGCTCCGCGCGGGCCCGTTCCATACGATCCCGTAATTGGTCATACGCCACGTCCATGTTGGTACCGCTGGCAAATTCCATCCATATCCAGCAGCCATTGCTTCCACTGTAGCTTTCCACCCGTTTTACCCCCGGAATGGTGCGCACCTGCTCTTCCACCGGGCGGGCAATTTGCTCTTCCACTTCCCGGGGATTGGCATCCCGGTAGGGCACCCACACCCCCAGATAGGGTGGCGAAAACCCACTGGGCAACAATTCAATGGGTATTTGATAATACGCCACCACCCCCACCACAATAATGGCAATGAGGGACATAATCATGGTCACCGGACGGTGTACCGATAAGTAAGGCAACAGGCCATATTTGCGCATCACTTCCCCCTTTCCAGAATGGCGTACAGGGATGGGATAACAATCAAGGTCAACACGGTTGCACTGATGAGTCCGGCAATAACGGTAATGGCCATGGGGGTGCGGATTTCCGCGCCGTCGCCCAGTCCCAATGCCATGGGCAACAACCCCAGCACGGTGGTCGTGGTGGTCATTAAGATGGGGCGTAAGCGGGCTTTGCCGGCTTCCACAATGGCAGCCGTTTTTTCCATTCCCCGGCGCCGCAACTGATTGATGTAATCCACCAGCACGATGGCATTGTTTACCACAATTCCGGCCAGCATGATTAATCCCAGAAATACCATGATGTTCAGAGGAATGCCCACGGCCCACAGGGTTAAAGCCACACCAATTAAGGCAAACGGAATGGTAAACAGAATCACAAAGGGATGTAAAAAGGATTCAAACTGGGATGCCATAACAATGTACACCATGAATATGGCCAGCAGCAGGGCCAGCTTCAGGCTGTTGAGGGAGACTTCCATTTCCTTGTTTTGCCCGGCAATGTCAAAGGTAAACCCCGGGGGAAAATCCAGAGACTGAAGCGCTGCGTACACATCGGCACTGGCGCCGGAAAGGTCGCGCCCGGCCACGTTGGCCATTACCAATGCCGCCCGCTGCTGGTCAATGCGGCGAATTTCGCTGGGACCTTCATTGACTTCGATGGTTGCCACGCTTTCCAGCGGAATGGGAATGGCTCCACCGGGATTCACATTCAACTGCCGCAAACGGTCCAGGGAAATGCGGTCTTCTTCCCGAACACGAACCAGTACGTCAATCCGCCGATCTGCTTCTTTAAACCGGGTAGCAACGTCGCCACGCACTTTGTTGCGCACAATATTGGCCACATCCACCAGTTTTAAGCCGTAATGGGCCAGTTTCTGGCGGTCGTAAATTATCTGCACCTCCGGATTACCCGACTGCAGGGATGTTTTTACATCGTACAGGCCGGGGATTTCACTCATCACGGCCACCGCCTGCCGACTGAGCTGGCGCAGGGTGCGCAGGTCGTATCCTTTAATTTCTACCTCAATGGGGGTTTTAAAACTGAACAACACCGGCCGGGAAATGTTGTACGCCATACCCCCCTGCCGGCTTAAAAACTGCCGCACTTCGGCAATGGCAGCTTCTTCTTTTTGCTGTAAATTTCCACCGGGCGTTAATGTTACCGTCAGGCGTGCGGTGTGTTCGCCGGCTTCACTGTCGTTAATTTTGGTTTTGTCAATACCGGCAACGGTCGCCACTTTGGTGACGGTCGGTAAGGACAACAGAAACTCTTCCACCGGTGCAATGCGCTGCACGGTTGCTTCCACCGGTGTTCCCACCGGGAGGGTAATATCCACATTAAATTCGCCCTGATGCACCTGAGGGATTAATTCACTTCCCAAACGGGGGAGCACAACCCATAACGTTAGCACAAACAATAGCAGACTCACTCCGACCACCTGGCCGCGGCGTTGCAGGGCATGGTGAAGCACCACCGGGTATGCCCGGTAAATCCGCTCCATTCCACGGTTAAAACCGCGTACAATCCATTGAATTACGGGCAAAACAAGGCGATTCCAGATGTTAACGCCCACGCCAACCACCGCTCCCACTACCAGGGTTATCCCTACTATTATCCGCCCAAGTAGCGCCAGCACCAACTGAACAGTACTCCGGAACACTGCATACAGGAAGTGAATGGGGAAAATGACCAGATACAGCCCCCGCCGTGCGCCTGAGGTGCGCCGAACGGTTTCCACCGCAGCGTTAACTGCGGTTTTAAACTGCCACACGTCTTCAAACTGCTTGAAGAAGCGGGCGGGATTCCATTGCGTTTGACGTTGCCCGATTTCCACCCGGCGGCTGGCCAGCATGGGAATGACAAATAACGCCACCGCCAGGGATGCCAACAGCGAAAACACCACCGTCAATGCCAGATCGCCAAAAATTTGTCCCGCAACACCCTGCACAAACACAATGGGGAAAAATACCGCAATGGTGGTTAAGGTGGATGCAATGACCGCGGGGCCCACTTCACTGGTGCCACGGATGACCGATGTGAGGAAGTCATCTCCTTCCTCACGGCAGCGGAAGATACTCTCCGTGACCACAATGGCAT
>WGBF01000068.1 GCA_015494485.1 bacterium
CTGGCGGGTGAGTTTTCCATGGGGGTGGACGTTATTGAAAATATCCGCATTCCCAGCGATTGGGGGCTGGAAGTGGGTGTGCTGTCCGAATTGTACCGCAATTATTCCTTGAAGCAAATCTGCCAGGCGGATATTGCAGACCGCTTCGACCACAAACATCAACCCCTTTCCGAAGAAGATCCCAATGCCGGGCTGTCCAAGATGTCCATTGATATTGCCAAATCCATTTACCGTACGCTGGCCAGTATGGGGGTGGTATTTTCCGAAGAATTCTTCCGCACCATTAAGGCAACCTATTTGCGCACCGCATTCGATTTTCTGGAAAAATATTATTACGACGCCAAAATCAACGGGCTGCACTTCGACCGCCATCAGGAAGAAAAGACCATCGAAGTGTTTATCCGCAGCATCATCATTGCCGGCGAGCAGTTTCTGGCCAATCCCATGGAAGTGCCGTTAATTCCCAACTGGAACCGCGTGGTGTCCGCCATCCCCGAATTTTTTGAGCTGCTGTACGATGTGGTGGAAAAGGACAATCAGTAAAGCACGGATCCGTAGCATGGCATTCCGGTGGAATGGCACCCTTTCATTCTTTACCTTTAAAATTTGCCGCATGGGTCACGGCACTTTTCACAGAAATCGCTACACTATGCCGGGTTTAAATCGATGGTAATATGTAAACGAACAACAGGGTGAAGTATGGATAGTTTTTGGGGCAATATTTTCCGGCCGCGCCAGAAGAAAGAAGACCCCATTATTACCTGCTTAAAACGCATTCCCATTTTTGAAAATCTAAACCGGCGGGAGCTGGAAGCGCTGGAGCGCATTATTCACGAGCGGGTGTACAAACCCGGGGAGGTGATTTTTCATCAGGGGGATGCGGGCGTTGGCATGTACATTATTGAAAAAGGGGTGGTGCAGATTATTTATGAGCCCACCAATCAACTGCTGGCGGAATTGACCGATGGGGAGTTTTTTGGAGAACTGGCACTGCTGGATGAGAGTCCGCGCAGTGCAACGGCGCTGGCCAAAACCGAATGCAAAATGCTGGGATTCTTCCAGTCCGATTTGTTCGGGCTGCTGGAGCGGGACCCCCGACTAGGAGTTAAAATTGTTCTGGAACTGGCCCGCATCATCGGCGAGCGGTTGAAACATTCCAATGAGCAAATTTCCCGCCTGCGGGAAGAAGTAAAGCAATTGAAAGAACGTTTGGGGGAAGGGGATGAGCAGACAGGCACAACAGTGGCTTAAATTATTCCTTTTTATTGCCGCTGCTACGTTGCTGGTAATCTTTCTGGTTTCCATTGGGGAACTGGTGCGATTAATGATTATCGCTGCTTTGCTGGCCTACATTCTGGAACCCCTGGCGTCGTTTCTGGAATCCCGGGGCATGAGCCGTACCGCGGCCACTTCCATTATTTTCAGCGGCATATTGCTGTTGACGGTCATCTTCGTGTTGCTGTTTTTGCCTCTGGTAACGGCGGAAGTACATTCCATTCAGCGGGGGGTAAAAAGCGGACAGGCGGAAGTGGTTATTCGCAATCTGGAAACCGTGCTGGAAGACAAGCTGGGTTTTCTCGGTGTACAAAATCTGAACCTGATGGACCGCATTCACCAGGCATCGGTGGAATTTGGCAACAAATTGTTTAATTATTTGTTGAATATTGTCTCCCTTGTGACCAACCTGGTGATTATCCCGTTTATCATCTTCTTTCTGTTGAAAGATGGGCGGGAGATGAAAAAGAATCTGGTGCGGCTGGTGCCCAACCGGTTTTTTGAGTTTACCCTGAATTTGCTCCACAAAATGGACCAGCAATTGGGGAATTACCTCCGCGGTCAGTTTCTGGATGCCCTGCTGGTGGGGTTGCTTTCCATTACCGCTTTGTGGATACTGGATGTTAAGTTTTTTGTTCTCATCGGCGCCTTTGCCGGCCTGGCCAATTTAATCCCGTACGTAGGGCCTATTGCCGGGGCAGTACCCGCCATTGCCATTGCCATAATGCAAAGCGGGGATTTTACCCTGGCGGTGTACATTGCCCTTGCCTTTGCCATTGTGCAATTAATTGACAATACCCTGATTCAACCCCTGGTGGTGGCCAAAACGGTCAACATGCACCCACTGGTGGTGATGTCGGTGGTCATTATTGGCGGCAAATTCTTTGGCATTCTGGGCATGTTGCTTTCCGTACCCGCAACCGGGGTAATAAAAGTGGTGGTGCAGGAAAGCATTACGAATTTCAGAAAGTATCGCTTCACATAATTTTATTCCATATATTTGCGAACGTCTAAACACAGGTTCGCAAATGAAACAAGTTGTGCGTGTCGGATTACTGCTGATCGTTTTTTTACTGCTTTCCTGTTCTACGGAACCCCAGATTTTGCTCCCCAAGTACCGTGTGGATTTGTGGAATACCGGTGTTCAGAACACCGAACCTCTGCTCACCACACCCCGCATTGCGTGGAAATACAAGACCTATTTCTGGATTTTTAGTAGTGCCACAGCCGATGCCCGGCGGGTGTATTTTAGCGGCGTGGATGGGAACGTGTACGCTCTGAATCAGGAAACCGGCAAACGGGAATGGCGCTTTATAACCACCTACCGGGTGTACAGCACACCCACCCTGTACGGGCCTTATCTCTACGTGGGTAGCATGGACGGCAATTTGTACTGCCTGAAACGAAAAAACGGGGAAGAAGTGTGGCGTTTTGCCACCGGCAAAGCGGTGTACGCCTCACCGGTTGTGGATAACGGTGTGGTGTACGTGGGGGGTATTAATAACATGTTTTACGCGCTGGATGCGGAAATCGGGACGGAAATCTGGCGCTTCCCCACCGACGGCAAGGTGCGTTCCACGGCGGCTCTGCTGGATGATGCTGTGATTTTCGGGGATGAAGCCGGCTTTGTGTATGCGGTCAATCGCAAGACCGGTAAGTTGAAATGGAAATTTCAGGCCCAGGGGCCGTTTCTGTCCAGCCCCGCCATTGCCGAAAATAAAGTGCTCATCAGCGGCATGGATTACTTCTTTTACGCCCTGGATGCCCGCAGCGGTAAATTTTTGTGGCGGTTCCAGGCTGATTCCAATTTGTCGGTGTCGCCCGCGGTAAGTGAAAAGACCGTTTATTTTGGAAGCTGGAAAGGCACCTTTTATGCCCTGGATGTGGATTCCGGCCGCGTACAATGGCAGTTTAAAACCTCCGCCAGTATTATGTCTTCCCCCACGATTGTCCGGCACGTGGTGTATTTTGGCAACCGTTTTGGAGAACTGTTTGCCCTAAACCGGAAAACGGGCAAGGTCATCTGGAAATACAAACTGACGGAAGGTTCCATTGGTGCCTCACCGGTCATTGTGAACGGTAAGTTGTTCCTTGGCACGGAGGATAATTATTTTTACGCTCTGGAATGAGTGCGTGCAGAATGCCTGAATGATTCCTCTTGAATTGTCCACCCTGTTCAGGGTTTGCCTCCGGCCGTATTTACAAATCATTGCAGGATGCCCATGGTGTTAAAGAATATTCCACTTTCCCGGATTGTAGCGGATACCACCTATCGATATCGATTGCATGAGGCGTCGCCGGCGCTTCGCCGCGCCATTCAGCAGCGGGGAGTTCGCCAGCCGCTGGTGGGATTTCAGACAGCGGCGAGTGTTCACTTAACCGACGGATTCTTGCGGTGGGAACTGGCGCAGGCGTTTCAATGGACGGAAGTCCCGGTAACCCTGCTCCCGGATGCCGCTTCCGCGTTTATGGAAAGCGTGTACGTAAACCACAGCCTGTCCCCGTTGAGTGTGGTGGAAAAAGCCCATGTTGTGGCAATTGGCAAAAAAATACTGGACTCCGCCGCCTTTCAGGAAGTTATCCAGTTTCTGGAAATTCCCACCGAACGGCAGGTGAAGTTGTTACTGGAAATTGCTACATATCCGGAAGTTGCACGGCTGTATTTCCATGAGCAGCAGTTCAGCCTAAAGCAAATTGAACGCTTGCGCAGTGTAAAAGTGGAGAATTTGCTCCCGTGGATAGAGCTGGCGCGGGAGCTGCGCATGAAAGCCCCGGAGTTTCAGCAGGTAATCGAAATGGTGTGGGATATTTCCGTCCGGGAGGAATGTTCCATTGAAACCTGCTTCCACCGGTTACAAATTGAGCAGTTTCTAAAACCAGAATGGACCGTCCAGCAAAAGGTCCAGCGGTTAAAGCAATACCTGTTTGAACACCGCTACCCTTTGTTGCACACCTTGCGGAAAAAACTGGAACAACAGGCAACGCACCTGCAGAAAATTTCCCCCCTTCCGTTGCGGATTCAATGGGACAAAAATTTAGAAGATATGGGAATTTGGTTACAGTTTTATCTGGAAGATTGGGATAAACTAAATGTACTTGCAAAATTGCTTAAAAATCCGGAATTTGCCAAATCGTTAAAGCAGTATTTTGAAATATTCACCCAAACAAAGGAGTAAGTCATGGCTGCAATGAAACGGCGGGATTTCATGAAGACGACAGCGGCATTGGGCATGGGGCTTCCGTTGTTGTCGCTGGGCGGGGTCGCGGAGGCGAAAGAACGCAACGTAAAACCGGATCATCCGGTGGTGGTTTCCAGCGCCAATGGGGAACGGGCGGTGAAAAAGGCGATGGAAATGTTAACCAAAGGGGCCGATCCGCTGGACGCCGTCATTGCAGGGGTAAATATTGTGGAAGCGGACCCCAACGACATTACCGTGGGGTATGGGGGCTTACCCAATGAGGAGGGCGTTGTGCAATTGGACAGCTCCGTGATGCACGGCCCAACCCACAACGCCGGTGCGGTGGCGGCTTTGGAAAATATCAAGCATCCCTCCAAGGTGGCCAAGTTGGTGATGGAACGTACGGACCACGTGTTGCTGGTGGGGAAAGGCGCGTTAAAGTTTGCCAAAGCCCACGGGTTTAAGGAAGAAAATTTATTAACGGAACGGGCCAGAAAAATCTGGTTGTACTGGAAAGAAACCCTGAATCCCAACGACGATTGGTTTCCGCCACCGCCGGAGGAATTGGACCCCGAAGTGCGCAAAATATTTCAGGTTCACGGAACCATCAATTGCTGTGCAGTGGATGCCAATGGGGACCTGGCCGGGGTAACCACCACCAGCGGGCTGTTTTTCAAAATCCCCGGGCGGGTTGGCGATTCACCCATCATTGGTGCCGGGTTGTATGTGGATAATGCTGTCGGCGCCTGCGGTTCTACCGGCCGCGGTGAAGCCAATTTGAAAAATTTGTCCAGCTTTCTGGTAGTAGAGTACATGCGCCAGGGGCTGCATCCCCAGGATGCTATTATGAAGGTATGTGAACGCATTGTGGAACACACCAAATTGCCCTATCTGTTGAATAAACGCGGCAAACCCAATTTTAACGTGAAGTTTTATGCCGTAAACAAGAAAGGGGAATTCGCCGGCGGCGCTATTTACGAAAGCGGCAGTTTCTGGGTGTACGATAAGAACGGACCCCGTGAAGTGCCCATTAAGGGCTTGTTGAAAGGAAGCTGAAAATAACAATTCTCCCCTGCCTTCACGGTATCGGGGTGAAGGTAGGGGGCATTTTACACCTGTTCAAATTGGCTTTCCGTGGGTTCCGCGCAGCAATACCAATTTTCGCTTAAATAAGGGGGCATTTCTTCAGGCAGGGGCAGCGGGTCTGGTAACGTACGGGGCCGGGAAGCCCGCCGATTAGCCATTTCCCACACCTCCCGAAAAATGGGCAATCGCTGGCTCTGGCAGCTACTCCGTTGACTGATGAGGGCCATCACTTCCTGGTACAGGTCTTCCACCTGTGGATTGGGATTTTCCCATAAATAACTCAGGCGTTGCGGGTCAAACCCGGTGATGAAGGGCCGGATTTCCGGGCGCTCCAGTAGTAGCGAACCCGGTGGCAGTAGCAGGCGAATTGCCAGTTGCACCGGGGGCACCGCCACCACCAGACCCAATTCCGCAATACTGTAAAGCAGGTCCAGGTAGCTTTCGATGGTGGTCCAGGGATGAAAGGGGATAAACGTGGGTTGCAGGGCAATGCCATTTTCCCGTACCAGATCGGCGGCCCGGTAAAAATCCGCGCGCGTATGGCCTTTCGCCAGGATGGCCAGCACGGCATCATCTACCGATTCCACGGCCGTGGTAATTAATACGCAGCCTGTGGCTTTCAACTCCGGTAAGAAGTGGGCATACCGCAGTAAATGTTCAATTTTAATGGTTACATCGTACGTTAAATGGGGATAGCGGGCGTGCATTTCCCGAACAATGGGCAACACGTGTCCCGGACCATTGAGAAAGTCCGGGTCACCAAAGGTGATGTGCGTGGCCCCCAATTTGACCAGTTGTTCAATGTCTGCCAGCACTACATCCCGTGGTACAACGCGAAACCGTCCCCTGTACACCGGCACTACCGGGCAATGGCGGCAGTGGTGTTTGCAACCCCGGGTGGTTAACACGTATCCGGCGGCGCGGGGTGGGTGCCCCTCCTGGAGCAACGTGGCGTATTGGGTTAAGGATGGCAGACCATTGCGGTCCGGTACCGGAAACGCCAGCCGTTCGGTGGAAATGTGGGATTCAAAAGCAATTTCCTCAGCTGTGCGCCCGTTTGCCCGGCGGCAAAAATCCACCAGCGCGGCTTCATATTCCCCTCCAAAAGCGGCCTGCACCCCCTGGTGTTTCAGCAATTCGTTGTTTAAAGGCGCATATAGACCGTAAAACACCACAGGTACCCGGGGATTTATTTGCCGAATGGTTTGCAACACCTTCAGGGCCAGGCGGGTAGCGGTGTGCATGGGCACAAAAAGCCCAATAACGCCAGCTTCGGCCACGCGGGATTCATCCAGTTGCTCGACCGCCAGGTCAAAGGTGTGTACGGTAAAGCCTTCCTGCCGTAACCAGGCTGCGGGTGAAACCAGCCCGTGGGGCATGTGCCCCAGGGCATAGGTGGAAATCAATACGACCGGTTTCATGAATTATTTGGAGGGTTGGTAATACGGATTTGTGCCCCCGGCGTGGTCGGTAACATCCAGCACTTCTTTAATTTCCGGAATGTTTTGTTTGATGAGCACCTCAACCCCTTGCTTAAGGGTCACGTCCACCATGCCACAGCCCTTGCAACCACCGCCCAGTTCCACGAATACGCGATCTTCCTGCACGTCAACAATTTGCACCCAGCCACCGTGCAGGCGCAGGGCCGGATTAATCTGTTCGTCCACCAATCGCTGCAGGCGTTCCGCCAGGGGGCCTTCCAGTTTGGGCCGCGGTGGGGGCGGGGCATCGATGCGGAAGTTCCCACCAAACGGGTTGTCAATAAAATCCAGCGTGACCCCGTCCATGTACGGAACACTCTCCGGATCGACAAAAACTTTCAGCCCTTCAATTTCCACCACCGTGTCTTCTTCCAGATTGTCCCCTTCGGGTACAAAGGCCAGGTTGTAATTGACCCGGAACGGGGAGGTCGCATCCGCAATAATGCGCAGGCCGGC
>WGBF01000069.1 GCA_015494485.1 bacterium
CGTTTTAAACAGGTCTGGCAGGCGTTTACGGAAAAGCACGCGGCGGAATTACGGGATGAGCCGTGGGCGTCGGCAGTAAAGAAAATTGAGGCGCACATTCAGGCCGCGGTGCAGAAAGTTGCGGAGGGCAAGACCGGTCCTGCCCATCGGGAGCTGGAACCTATTCGAAATATATTGGCAAAAGTACGGCAGCAGGAAGGGAACACCACATTAATGGATGCCCTGACCGTTTTTCATGACCACATGGAAGTGATTGTAAAAACCCTTCGTCGCCAAAAACCGGATGCCTTGACGGAAGAAGATATGCAGAAACTAACAGAACATGCCCGAAAGGCTGCGGATGCCTGGAAACGTGTACAAATCGGCGATGCGGAGAAAGCCTTGTATGGATTGTCTGCGGAAGCGGTTCAGTATTTACAGGATGCCATTGCCCAACAGCAGCAGACTATTCAGAATTTATTAAACGCGCTGAACGAAAAGAATAAGGCAGAAATTTCCCGGCATGGTCTGGCGTTGCGGAGTGGCTTTATTACCATTTTCAGGAATTTAGGAAAATTTGAGTAAATTCATTTGTACAGAGTGTACTTGTGAAGGACTCCGGGAGAGCAGGTGGGGTACAAAAATGAAAAGCTGTTTTGAGTCTCCAGGTTCGGGCGTTAATTTTGGTGGCTTTAAGTGCATTGAACCGAAAATCAAGGAGGTTATACTGTGGTTGAACGGACGTTAACGCTTATTAAACCCGAATGTGTAGCGGAAAAGCATATTGGTGATGTTATTGCCCGCATCGAAAAAGGCGGGTTTACCATTAAAGCCATGAAAATGCTTCAACTGACCAAACGTGAAGCGGAAAAATTTTACGAAGTTCATAAAGAACGCCCGTTTTACGGAGAATTAACGGATTACATGAGCAGTGGTCCTATTGTGGCCATGGTGCTGGAAAAAGAAAATTGCATTGCGGACTTTCGCAATTTCATTGGGGCAACCAATCCGCAGGAGGCCGCCGAAGGCACCATCCGGCGGGATTTTGGCAAAAGCATTCAGTTCAATTGTGTTCATGCGTCCGATTCCCCCGAAAATGCCAAGCGGGAAATTTATTTCTATTTTTCGGACCGGGAAATCATGGAATAACAGCATTGTATGCGGATTAAAGCCATGTCGGAGAAGTCTGACATGGCTTTTTTGTTTTTAATAAAAAAAATGATGCGAATCAACGTTTGCTATTTTAAAAAGGACACGTTATGAAAACCCCCGTTCGGTTACGACTCATAATTCGGATTTTTGCGGTGCTTGTGTTGTTTCTGGCCGGTTGTGTGACCAATCCCCCGCCGCTGGATGATAACGGCAATAATCAAAACAACACCGGACACATCGACCTGGCCCCGTTTGGAACCGATGCTACCCTGGAAATTGCCACCTGGAATATTCGGAACTTCCCCTCTGGTCCCACCCGCAATCAAACCATTGCGGATGTGGTTGAGATTATTCGCGATCTGGATATTGATGTGTTTGCAGTGGAAGAAATTGCCGATACAGTGGCATTCCGGCAGGTGCTGGATTCCCTGGCGGATTATGCCGGCGTGTATTCCAGTGATACCTACAGTAACGGGTATCAAAAAACAGGCGTAATTTACCGTAAAACGCTTTTAACCTTAACCGCACGAACCCAATTATTTGAAGACGACTGGTATGCCTTTCCCCGCCCGCCCTTGAAGGTCCATCTCCGGGCAGAGCGGAAGGGAAAGGTGTTTGATTTTAATCTGATCGTACTGCATTTGAAGGCCAAAGGGGGAAGTGAAAACATTGCCCGGCGACGGGAGGCGGTGCAAAAGCTGCATCAGTATGTGACGGCGCAAATTCAGGGGGGAGACGACCCCGACTATGTGCTGGCAGGCGATTGGAATGATGAATTGCTGGACCCCGACTCCGTGAATGTTTTTTTGCCTTTCCTGAATGATGCAGTGAATTTTGTCATGTTAACCCTTCCCCTGGCTCAGCAAGGGGACTATTCGTACATCGGGTATTACCGGTCCTTAATTGACCATATTGTATTAACCACATCGATTCAAACAGAATTTCCGGATATTGTAACGGAAGTTATTCACATTGATGAGGTGTATTCTGCGTACAAGGAAAACGTTTCCGACCATCGACCGGTGGCAACCCGTATTCCGGTATGGAGCAATTAATTTCTTTGCATTTTTATCATCGAAGTGTGAAAGATTGTGGCATAAAAATACTTTTTAAGTATCCGGTAATTGGATTTTTAACTATATTGTTTACAACGTCAATAACTGAGGTTTTGAATCGATCAAAGCACGGAGGTTACAATGCATCATATTGAACATCAACTAAACGAGCTGGGCATCAAGAATTGGCGTTCCCTGTATTCCAATCAAAAAGCACCTGAATTAATTGAAATGGCAGTGCAGCGCCAGGAGGGGATTCTGGCCAGCAATGGGGCACTGGTTGTTTACACGGGGGATCGAACAGGCCGTTCACCCAAAGACCGGTTTATTGTTCGCGAACCCGGTAGCGAGAAGCACATTGCCTGGGGGGATGTCAATGTGCCGATGGAAGAAGACCAGTTTGAGCGCCTTTACAGTAAAGTAATTTCTTATTTTCAGGGAAAAGACCTTTTTGTGCAGGATGTGTTTGCTGGTCAGGACCCGCGCTACCGCATGCCCATCCGCGTGGTCAGCGAATTGGCCTGGGGTGCCCTCTTTGCCCACACCCTGTTTGTTCGCCCGCAATCCGATGCCGAAATTGAAAATCATCAACCGGAATTTACGGTGTTACATGCACCCAATTTGCGGGCATTTCCGCCTCTGGACAAAACCCGGTCGGAAGTGTTTGTGGTAATTCATTTTGGTAAAAAGGTAATTCTGGTGGGCGGTACCCGGTACGGGGGCGAGATTAAAAAATCTATTTTCAGTGTGATGAATTACCTGCTCCCGTTTAAAGGGGTGTTCCCCATGCATTGTTCCGCCAATGTGGGTAAGGAAGGGGACGTGGCCTTGTTTTTTGGCCTTTCCGGTACGGGAAAAACCAGCCTTTCCGCCGATCCGGAACGCAAGTTAATCGGTGATGATGAACACGGGTGGAGTGACGACGGGGTTTTCAATTTTGAAGGCGGGTGCTACGCTAAAACCATTCGGCTGTCACCCGAAAAAGAGCCCCAGATTTACAACGCCATTCGCTTTGGTTCCATTGCCGAAAATGTAATTTATGACAAACGCACCCGTGTCATTGATTATGACTCCGCCGAAATTACCGAAAACACCCGCGCCACCTATCCGCTGGAGTACATTGACAATGCGCTACTCCCGGCAATTGGCGGACATCCCAAAAACATCCTCTTCTTAACGGCTGATGCTTTTGGCGTATTACCTCCAATTTCCAAACTGACGCCGGAAATGGCCATGTATCATTTTATTTCCGGTTACACCTCCAAACTGGCCGGGACCGAAACGGGCGTTACCGAGCCGCAGGCTACCTTCAGCGAATGTTTTGGGGCGCCCTTTTTGCCCTTGCCCGCCACAAAATATGCGGAAATGCTGGGCGAAAAAATGCGCAAGCACAATGTGAATGTGTGGCTGGTAAATACCGGATGGTCCGGTGGCCCCTATGGTGTTGGGGAACGTATTGATATTCGCTACACCCGCGCCATGGTCAAAGCGGCGTTGACCGGTGAACTGAACGATGCCGAATTTGAGCTCCATCCGGTGTTCAAGGTGCTGGTGCCCAGGAGCTGCCCCGGTGTGCCGGATGAAATCCTGAATCCGCGCAATACCTGGAAAGACAAAGCTGCTTACGACAAGAAAGCCCGGGAACTGGCACAACTATTTCAGGAGAATTTCAAACGGTTTGCGGATGCCGATGAGGCAATTAAGAACGCCGGACCGGCTGTTTGATTTTGCTGGTTCGTTCCTGTTGCACAAAGCCCCATCGGCAACGGTGGGGCTTTCTGTTTTCTGTGCCGGGGTTCGGTGAATTTTTCTTGCTCGCTCTGGTGCACATCACTAATTTCATATCACACCATAACATAAACGCGGGATGACCATGAAATTAGACCAAAAAGAAGTTGCTGCCCTGTTAAAAGAAATGGCCGTACTGCTTGAGCTGCAGGGAGAAAATCCGTTCAAGGTCCGGGCCTATGAAAATGCCTCCCGCATTATTGAGGGGCTCTCCGGGGACCTGGAAGAGATGGTAAAAACCGGCGAGATTATGAAAATTAAAGGTATTGGCTCCGGTATTGCAGAAAAAATTAAAACCCTTATGGAAACCGGGCATATGCCGGAATACGAGGAATTAAAACAAATAACCCCCCCGGGGTTAATTGAAATGTTGAAAATACCGGGGATGGGCCCGAAAAAAATTAAAGCGGTGTGGGAAAAACTGGGCATTACCACCATTGGCGAACTGGAATATGCCTGCAAGGAAAACCGCCTGGCGGATTTACCGGGCTTTGGTGTTCGCACTCAGGAGAAAATCTTGCAGGGCATTGAACTACTCAAAAAATTCAAAGAACGGCATTTAATTAACGAAGCCCGTGCGGAAGCGGAATTGCTGTACCAGGCCCTCAAGGATTTTCCGGGGGTAATCCGCAGTCAGATTGCCGGTAGCCTGCGCCGATGGAAGGAAACGGTGAAAGACATTGACATTGTGGCCAGTGCACGGGATGAAGACCGCATGAAAATCATGGACCATTTTACGTCCTTACCATCGGTGGAAACGGTTGTGGCAAAGGGGGAAACCAAATCCAGTGTGGTGTTAAAAGCAGGAATGAATGCTGACTTGCGCATCGTGTCCGATGAGCAGTTCCCATATGCGCTGCATCATTTTACCGGTTCCAAAGAGCACAACATTGCCATGCGGGAACACGCCATCAAATTGGGCCTCAAAATGAATGAATACGGCCTCTTCCGTGGCGACGAAAACATTCCCTGTAAGGACGAAGCCGAAATATTCCATCAACTGGGGATGGATTTTATTCCACCGGAATTGCGGGAAAACATGGGGGAAATTGAGGCCGCACTGGAACACCGCCTTCCCAACCTGGTGACGATGGACGACCTCCGGGGTGTCATTCACGTGCATTCCAATTACAGTGACGGGGTGAATACGATTGAGGATATGGCCCGTGCAGCCAGGGAATTGGGGTATGAATATCTGGTGCTGTGCGACCATTCCAAATCCACTTATTACGCCAATGGGCTGGATGAAAAGCGCTTAATGGAACAACACGCGGAAATTGACCGCGTCAACAAACTGTTCGATGATTTCCAGGTATTAAAGGGCACGGAATGCGATATTTTACCGGATGGATCCCTGGATTACGACAATGATACCTTGGCATTGTTCGACGTGGTGGTGATTTCCATCCACAGCCGCTTTAACATGACGGAAGAGGAGGCAACGCAACGGATCATCAAGGCCATGGAAAATCCGTATGCCACCATCCTGGGGCACCCCACCGGCCGCCTGCTGCTGGCACGGGATGGGTACCCGCTGGACATGCATCGCATTCTGGATGCCGCAGCCGATTTAGGGGTTGCGGTGGAAATTAATGCTCATCCCCAGCGATTGGACCTGGATTGGCGGTTTGGCAAATATGCCAAAGAAAAAGGGGTAAAGTTGAGCATTGGCCCGGATGCCCACCGCACGGAAGGTTTGCTGGATGTGGTGTATGGCCTGCACATTGCCCGGAAAGGATGGCAGGAAAAGGAAGACATCCTCAATTGCCTGAGTGCCGATGAATTGCGGGCGTTTGCCCGCCGCCGGCGGTAACCCGGAGCAGAACGGCTTTACAGCCCGGCCCGGCAACCGGTGAACGGCTACCGGACCAACGGAAGCTAATTCAGAGAGATGGGCTGCGGCTGTGTGGATGTTTCAGGTGGATGGGATGGATACAGCCTGGCATTGGTGTCCGGATTCGAAGGGGATGTTTCCCCAAGTTGAAAGCGACTGGTAATGGTGTAAATTTGTTGCGCCACCTGCTTCATATCCCGCACGGAATTGTTGATTTCCACAATCTGCGCACTCATTTCTTCCGTCATGGCACTGACTTCCTCAGCAGCGGCACTGTTTTCCTGGCTCACGCGGGTAATTTTGTCCATACTGGCTTTCAATTTTTTACTACTTTGCGCGATAGTAGCCAGCACATGTGAACTTTCCTCCACGGTAGAGGAAACGCTGTTCATGGCCTGTTCCACATCGTTGCTGGCTATGGCCATTTCGCTGGTGGCGCCGGCAATTTGTTCCACCTTATTGGAAACTTCCACAATGGAGTTCAAAATGCGGTTCAGGGCTTCTTTGGCATTTGCGGCTTCCTGGGCCCCTTTTTCAACCTGTAACACGCTCTGGTCCATGGTCTTTTTGGTTTGCTGGGTACCCTGCTGAATGTTGGTAATTAATTTGGCAATTTTTCGAGTGGCTTCTCCGGAACGCTCGGCCAGTTTTCGTACCTCTTCGGCGACTACGGCAAACCCTTTTCCATGCGCACCGGCCTGGGCGGCTTCAATGGCAGCATTAATGGAGAGCAAATTGGTCTGGTCAGCAATTTCCTCAATGGTTTCCAGAATAGTGTTCACCTGATTGGTGTAATGCAACAT
>WGBF01000070.1 GCA_015494485.1 bacterium
CTGGGTGACCCATCACCATACCGGGCAACCGGTTCCCGTATATGCCTGGGGCCCTTTTTCCCGCTTGTTCTCCGGCGTGCACGACAACACATTCATTCCGCGGGTGTTTGCCACCCTGTGGAACATTCGCCCGTTTCCGCAACCCGTAACCGGTACAACCCATTAATGTCAGGAGGCGCATTGTGAATTCACGCAAAAGTTTCTTTGTTTTGCTGTTGGTGCTGGGAACATCCCTGGTCTGGCTGGCGGCCTATTCCATGGGCAGCAAACCCTCAGGCAGTGTGCCAGAAATCTCCCCCAACGAACACCTGGTGATGGCAACCCTATGGTACCAGCGTTCCGCAGAAGCCCGGGCGCTGTACTATCAGGCGTTTAACCTGGCCCGGTTACGCCTGAACGCAGACCTGGCCAACGGCAATATTCAAAAACCGCGGGCAGTCATTGTAGATGTAGACGAAACGGTTTTAAACAACAGCCCGTACGAAGCCCGCTTAATTTTACAGGGCGGCAGCTTTCCCCAATACTGGAAAGAATGGGTGGAAGCCGCCCGGGCACAAGCACTCCCCGGGGCGGTGGAATTTTTAACGTATGCCGATTCTCTGGGCGTTGCCGTTTTTTACGTCACCAATCGCCGGGAAAGTACGCTGGAAGCGACCATGAAAAACCTGAAGCGCATGGGATTTCCACAGGTACAGCGAGACCACATGTATTTACGCACCACAACCTCCAGCAAGGAACCGCGACGACAGGCAATTGCCCAAAAGTATCACATTGTGTTGCTGATGGGCGATAATTTGAACGATTTTTCTGCCGTTTTCGAAAAGAAGCCAACGGAAAGGCGCAATGCGCTGGTCGATAGCCTTCGGGCGGAATTTGGCAAACGCTTTATTGTGCTGCCCAACCCCATGTACGGTGAATGGGAAGGCGCCATTTACAATTACAATTGGGGATTGGATTTCCGGGAGAAAAACCGCCTGCGTAAAAAGGCGTTAATGGCGTTTTAATTCACATAGTCTGAAAAAATCCACCGGCGGCAAACGCCACCGCGGTGTAAAATTCATCCGGGTTGTCCAGCATGGGGAAGTGCCCGCTGCGGGAAATTTCCAACTTGGGAATCCCCTGCAACCGGGGCAGAACAGGGTGGTGTTTATTTTCGCTTCCGTACACGTAAATCCGCGGAATGTCCATGGCAAGGAACTGGTGCAGGAGCTCTTCACTATCCGACAGACGAACCAGATCAGCACTGTGCTGGTAAAACACCCGCGGATTGGCCCGCTGAACACTTTCGCCGTAGGGATGCTGCCGGTACATTCGTAACAAAGCAGGTAACCGTTCCCGGACAAATTGCGCATACGGAACGGAGGCGGCTTTTCGGCTAAAGGTACAATCGGCACCGATTAAATTTCCTTCCACATTAATGAATCCCGCCACCCGTTCCAGCGGTTCCCGCAAAATTAATTGCGCCAGGGCTCCCCCCATGCTGTGCCCGACCAGCACCAGAGGCGCACGCAGAATATTTTTCAACCGGCGCCGAAATTCATTGGCAATTTCTTCCAGAGTGAACGGCTTCTCCACGGCAGCATTGCTGTCATATCCGGGTAAATCGGGGACACAAATCTGGTATTCGCGTAACAGGGAATGCTGAAAAGCAGCCCGATAGTGGGTGGCATCGCAACCCAGGCCGTGAATGAACAAAATCGTCGGTCGGTCTATTGGCTCAGGCAATTGAATGGTCATCTGGCACACCTCCTCAAGATTTTTTTCTTGCCCATTACATTTTACATTCGGGATTCCTAAATTCCTACCGTCAATATTGAAGAGGAAAAACGCATGGCTGCCGCAACCGAACCTCCTGAGTCCGACGTGGTCATCATAGGCGCCGGCGCAATTGGGTTAAGCACTGCCTATTATTTGCTTCAGCGAAACGTTTCCGTTACCATCATTGACCAGGGCACACTGCAGGACCGGTGTTCCTTTGGCAATGCTGGATTGGTTGCCCCCAGTCATTTTATTCCCCTGGCATCGCCGGGGGTTATCGCCAAAGGCCTGAAGTGGATGCTGAACCCGGAGAGCCCCTTTTACATTCATCCGCGCCTGGACCTGAACTTACTAAAGTGGCTGTGGAAATTCCGCCACTTTGCGACAATGGAATATGTCGTCCGACATCGGGGCCCCCTGCTGGAAATGTTGTCCCTCACATTAAAGCTATTCCAGGAAATGAAAACGCCGGACCCGGCTTCCTTTGAATTCCGGCAACATGGCCTGCTAATGCTTATTGAACAGGAACAGAACCGTAAGGAACTGGACCTGCTGTACCGCACGGCCCAGGAACTCAACGTTCCGGCAAAATGGCTATCGCAAGCCGAAATTCGGGAGCTGGACCCGAACCTCCAGACCGATTGTCCCGCTGGCCTCTATTTTCCGGAAGACGCCCACATTGAACCGGGCAAATTTCTGCGTGAAATGTCCACCTATTTACAGAAACAGGGTGTCAAAATTATTGAAAACACGCTGGTTCACAAAATTCGCCGGGAAGGAAGCCACATTACCGGGGTGGACACCGCTGCTGGGTTTGTGCCAGCCAAGTCCATCGTGTTAGCTACCGGCGCCTGGACGCCCCGCCTGACCCGGGAACTGAGTGTGGATGTACCCATTCAACCGGCCAAAGGGTATTCGCTCACTCTCCCGGCACCGGAAAATCTGTTCCACACACCATTAATTTTAACCGAAACCAAAGTGGCGGTAACCCCATTTCAGGAAAGGTTGCGTTTTGCCGGAACCCTGGAGTTCGCTGGCATTAATTTGTCCATCAATCCGCGACGGGTAGAGGCCATTCGGAAAGCGGCGCGGCGGTACTTGAAAAATATTCCGGAAGACGCCCTGCAGCAGGCAACGATCTGGGCAGGATTGCGCCCGTGCACGCCGGATGGGTTACCGATTCTGGGGCGGATACCGGAGCACCCCAACGTCATTATTGCTGCGGGTCATGCCATGCTGGGGATTTCCCTTTCTACCGGAAGTGGCCTTCTGGCGGCACAATTGGTAACGGAGGAAACGCCGGCAATCAATCTGGAGCCGTTTCGTGTGATGCGGTTCAAATAAATTAATTTTTGCATGAATCTAATGGAATTATTTCGTAATATTTGCCCTTTTGTGAATCTTGTCTCAAACGAGACGACGACAAAAAAAGAGGAGAGCATACATGAGTGTTTTAGCCAATCTGTTTCGAAAATCCCCGTTTACGCCATTACAAACCCACATGGAGCGCGTGGTAAAATGCGTCCATCGCATGCAGGATTTATACGATGCGCATTTCCAGGGCGATTTTGAACAGGTGAATAAACTGGCGGAGGAAATTTCGGAGCTGGAGCATCTGGCAGACATTGCCAAAAATGAAATTCGCAACAATTTACCGCGGGGATTGTTTCTGCCGGTAAACCGGGGGGATTTACTGGAAATTTTATCATTGCAGGACAGCATTGCGGACAAAGCAGAAGATGTGGCCATCTTAATGACCTTAAAACCCCTCCCGCAGATTGAACCACTAAAAG
>WGBF01000071.1 GCA_015494485.1 bacterium
TTCACGGACCGTGTATTGCGCCTTACCCGGAACCCAGAAACGTCAGCAACGAAATTATCAGCAAAACCACCCACGAAAAATGGCGACCGTGCGAAAGGATCATGGATAATACAGCACTGGCCAGGTACCATCCCCCCACAATCCATACGAATCCGGTAAACAACTCCGTGTGGGGACTCATCGCCAGATAAATTAACGCAACCCCTCCGCCAATCCAGCTCAGGCTAACAAAATGCCATGCCGTGCGCAACGTGCGGTTAATAAAAATTTCCGTCCCCAGATGAAACGGAAGCACCGGTTTGTACAGGCGGGGCAAAAAGTACTTTTCCCCCATAAGGGAATGAATAATCGCAAGCAGAACAGACAATATCCCGGCAAAGAGTAAATAGGTGTTCATTCGATGGCGTCCTTTTGCTGTTGTTCATCTTGATGTATTTCGTCAAAGGTTTCCAGATCGTCCCGGAAAGGATGATGACGTTCCAGCTCATTGAGTTCCCGGGCGATACGCAAATACACTTCCTTTATTTTGGTCTCGTGATAATTCCGCTCCCGGATGGCAAAAATGTTCCACCAGCCTACTTTCAACATTTTATTTAAATTCCACCATCCCACCTGTTCCAGATGGTCCGCTTTAAACGGAAATTCATGATGCACAATGGCTTTGCGTTTGCCGTTACGGCCTTTCAGTTCATCCACCCAGGTCTGGGAACGCACGGAAACCAGTCCGTCGTTAATTCCCTCGGCTTCGTACACAATGTCATAGGACATCTGAAACAGAAAAAACACCCGGTCGCGGTCCTGATAACTGCTGTAGGTCTGGTAAAATATTTTGTTTTCCGCTTCGGAAGCTTCCGCGTGTTTGTTAAAATACTCCATGGCGTAGGTGGTGGTGTCGCTAATGCCTTCCATGTTAATAAACATTTTGAACAGGCCAATGAGCTTATCCACCCCTTTGCTGATGACATAATCCGCCATCGGGGTGCCCAGGTGCGGGGTGCCAATGGTTGTTAAACTAATGACGGTATCGTCCATGTGTTCGTTCACAATCATGTACCGGGCGTCCAGGCCACCCATGCTGTGGGCAATGATGTGAACTTTGTCCTTCCCGGACTTGCGTTGAATGCGTTGAATTTCGCGTTTCAAATCGCGGGCGCGGGTTTCCACATCTGCGGCAAAGCTCACGCTGGAATGGTACACATCGTAACCGTGTTTTCGGAGGTAGCTGGCGATGCCCCGGAAGTAGTGCAGTCGGTCGGACAGCAGCCCAAAATCATACACCGAAAGGTTCAAGGTGCGAAAGACGGTGTCAATTAAATAATCCGGCCGGGCAATGCCATGTGCCAGAACAATGGGATACATGTTCAAACTGTTTTCCTGCTCTGAGAAACGTGCTCAAGTCCGTTTGTATTGGTATTAAATTCATGATTTCACGATTTTCCGAAAATGAACAGCCCGAAGCCGGCTAAAAAGAGGGGTACCCACAAAAATGGGGATGCCCCTTGAACATAGGCCAGCACGGCTCCCACGATACACGCGCCCCCAAACATACCGCTTCGGAGTCCGGCAAGGGGATTTTGCGGTTCCTGGTGATTCAGGGTATAATCCACATGATTCAGCAAATCGGAAAGAATTTGGGGTGTCCGCATGGCCACATCCAGTAGCTCCGGCATGCCGCGTACAAACTGTTCCCACAGTCGGCTGGGGTGATACTGCCGGATGTAAATTTCGCGAATGTGTTTGTAGGAAATTTCCGGAATGTTGAGTTTGGGATTCAGCATCAGACCCACTCCTTCAAATGTGACCAGGGCTTTAACCATTAAGGTCATTTCCATCGGGTAGTAAATGCGGAAGCGGCCGCCCAGGGTAAGCGATTCCATGATTAACTGCGCTAAGCTGAATTGTCCGTGGGTGGCCTGAATTCGGTAACGGCGCAGTAAATCCGCCACGGCACGCCGGAACATACCCACATCTGCCCCCTTACCGGGACGGGCCAGTGCCAGCAGGTATTTGGTAGAATTTTCAATATCGCCGCGCACCAGGGCATAATAGTAAAACAGCAACTTGGTTTTGGTGCGTTCTTCAAAGCGGCCAATCATTCCCAGGTCAATGAATCCCACCTTGGGGCCGGGTAAAATAATTAAATTGCCGGCGTGCAGGTCAGCGTGAAAAAATCCGTCCTCGTACAACATTTTGATGATGGAAAACGCTCCCAGGTCAATAATGCGCTCTTTCTGAGCAGTACTGAGTTCCTGAGCGCGGGGATCGTTGGGCTTTATGCCATCCAGGTATTCCATGGTGAGCACATCGCGGGAAGAAAATTCCCGGTAAATCCGCGGGAACACGATGTCCGGATAATCCGCAAAATTGTTGGCAAATATCTCCGCGTGGTCCGCTTCGAATGTCAGGTCTACTTCTTTTTCTGTGTAGTTACAAAATTCGTCAATAATCATTTTGGGCTGGTACTGAGGAATAATGAGTTGCAGAAAATGGGATAGAATGTGCAGCAGCTGGATGTCCGACAGTATGGCTTCCCGAATTCCCGGTTTAATGACCTTTACCACCACCATTTCTCCGGAAATTAGCCGGGCTCGGTGCGTTTGGGCAATGGAGGCACTGCCGATGGGTTCAATTTCAATTTCCTCAAAAATGGCAGTGATGGGGCGGTCCAGGGAGCGTTCAATGATTTCGCGTATCGCTTCAAATGGAACTTCCGGTAGGCGGTCCAGCAACAGCTTCAATTCGTCGGTAACGCTGCGGGGTAAAATATCTTCGCGGATGGCCATAATCTGGCCCAGCTTGATGTAGGTTGCCCCCATTAATTCCAGCCGTCGGCGCAATTGCACCGGAAAAGGTTGGTTGCGGATCTCTTTATCCACAAATGGGGTAAGGAACCAGGCAAGTAACCGGGAGGGAGCTTTCCGCAAACCACGCCGGCGGTAGGGGGGTAACGCCCGAACGTGCGCAATCAGGGCTCCCATCAGCAATCCGGTAAAATGCCGAATGAGCAGCAAAAAGCGGTTTACCACACCACGGTACAGGTCAATCCGATTAAATCGCTGGTTGCGCTTGGGAGTATCGGATAACCATTCGCCGTTTGTGGGTAGGTCAACGGTTTTTACAAAACCCGTTAACCGGGGTTGTTGTTCAACCTGTTCAGCCATACGCTGTTCATTTTCGTCCGTTTAAATGTAAGGGAAAACCTGAAAAAAAGAAACCCGAATTGCGAAGAGAATAAATCCCTGGTGCAAATAAAAAAGGCGGGGCAAATGCCCCGCCTATCCGTTGCCGATTAATTTTTGGATGCGGTTTTGGCAGTTTTTTCCAGCTTCTTTTCAATGGATTCCAGGCGCGCTGCCAGGTTATCCACTTTCTTTTCCAGTTCCTTCAGCTCACCCGGTGCAATAACGCCCACATTTTCCAGCGTGGTGCGGATTTTGGATTCTACGGCTTTGACGTAGTCTTCCACCTTTTTGCTGACTTCTTCTTTCTTCTCTTCGGCTAATTTTTTACCCTTTTCCTCCAGCTCTTCACCTTTTTTGGTGAATTCTTTACCTTTCTCAACAAACTTGTTGAATAACTGGGCGCCTTCTTCTTCTACCGTGGCAAACAGCCCTAAACCAGCCAGAAAGATTTCCTTGGTTTTTTCTACCAGTTCTTCCGGCAATTTTTTGGTGAGTTCTTTGGTTTCAGCCATGGCTTATACCTCCTTTGATTTAGTTGTGGTGTTTTGTGTTCGTTTATTGTCCTGGGTTGTATGTTGAACAACCTCTTGAAGCAATTTTTCCAGTTGTTCCACTCGTTGTTTCAGCTCATCCAGCTCGGAAGGTTTGTTTTTACCCAGCAACCGGGCAATGGGATCGGGAATTAAGGAATCCAGTTGTTCGCTAACGTCATCCAGAAGATTATTCCCAAAGCGGATAATGCTGTGCAATGCCTCCTTGGATAGTAAGGGGCGTCCCTGTTTGCCTTCTTCCAGAATCACCTGGGTCAGGGTCTGAGCCGTCAAGTCATCGCCGGTTTTGTTGTCTACCACTTTAATGTCAATTCCCTGACGGATGAGTTTGGCAATGTCCATCAGGGAAATGTAGCGCCGTTCTTCGGTATCGTAGAGCTTACGGTTTTCGTAGCGTTTGACAATGCGCGTCATTACGTGCTCCTGATTATGACTTACTGCGTTATTCGTTGCATGCTTATAAACGACACAAAACAGTGAAAGTTTCGTTTAATGTTTAAAAAATTTTTAATAACTCAATGCGTCATAAATATAACGCACTGCATTGAATTTGTCAAGGGAAAATATAACGCACTGCGTTATGGGTGGAGAGGTAACAAAAAGCCCCTCGCCCAAATAGGGGAGGGGCCGGAAGTTTTCCGAATGGGGTATGAATTATTTTTTCAGCACGCTGGTGCCGGCATATACGGCATCTTCGCCCAACAATTCCTCAATGCGAAGCAGTTGATTGTACTTGGCAATACGGTCGGTGCGGGACGCGGAACCGGTTTTAATCTGGCCTGCATTGACCGCCACCGCCAGATCGGCAATCGTGGTGTCTTCGGTTTCCCCGGAGCGGTGGGAAATGACGGTGGTGTACCCGTTCCGGTGAGCCAGTTGAATGGCATCCAGGGTTTCGGTTAAGGTGCCAATTTGGTTCACTTTAATCAGAATGGAATTGGCTACTCCAAGGTCAATGCCGCGTTGTAACCGTTTGGTGTTGGTAACAAACACATCATCGCCCACCAGCTGGATTTTGTCGCCCAGTTTTTGCGTCAGGATTTTCCAGCCATCCCAGTCGTCCTCCGCCATGCCATCTTCAATGGAAATAATGGGGTATTTATTCACCAGTTGAACATAATAGTCCACCATTTCTCCGGGACTTAATTCTTTGTTTTCGGACTTCAGGAAATACAACCCGCGCTCCTTCTGGTAAAATTCGCTGGATGCCGGGTCCAGTGCCAGGTAAATCTCTTCCCCGGCTTTGTAGCCTGCGGTTTCAATGGCTTGCAAAATCAGTTCCAGCGCTTCTTCATTGGATTTTAAATCGGGGGCAAAGCCACCCTCATCGCCAACGGCCGTATTGTAGCCCTTTTCCTTCAAAACCTTTTTCAGGGCATGGAACACTTCCACACCCATGCGCAGGGCTTCTTTAAAGGATGGTGCCTTTACCGGCATAATCATAAATTCCTGAAGATCCACATTGTTGTCCGCGTGCTTGCCGCCGTTTAAGATGTTCATCATCGGTACCGGCAGGACCTTGGCATTGGAACCACCGATGTAATTGAACAAGGGGAGACCGGCAGATTCCGCCGCCGCCTTGGCCACTGCTAAAGAAACTGCCAGAATGGCGTTGGCACCCAGTTTACTTTTATTTTCGGTGCCGTCCAATTCCAGCAAGGTGCGGTCTATCTGGAGCTGGTCGGTCGCATCCATGCCGATGAGTTCATCGGCAATTTTCATAAACACATTGTTTACTGCTTTGGTAACGCCTTTGCCGTTGTAGCGTTTGGGGTCGCCATCGCGCAATTCCACCGCTTCGTGTTCCCCGGTGGAGGCGCCGGATGGCACCGCGGCTCGTCCAAATGCGCCATCTTCCAGATACACATCCACTTCCACGGTGGGATTACCACGACTATCCAGTATTTCGCGGGCGAAAATGTCAGCAATCGTACTCATAATGTTGTCCTCCTGCGGCTTTACGTTTGTTGAAATTAGCAAACAGCATTATCCAGAGCAAGCAGTAGAAAAATCACCTGCCTGAACCATTGATAAAACGCCTCTGGCTGCGGAAAGTTTTCCGACTTTGTAAAAAGTACTGCCGGCAGTCCCCCCGGTGTTGTGACGGGGGTATGGTATTGTTCCCTTAAAACCTGTGCGGGTTCACCGGCCATTACGGGAAGTTTTTAGCACTGGCCAGTTCGTCATTTAACCACAATTCCAGCCGGACGAACCGGGGCTTGCCTTTCACCGGAAAGACCACCACACCCTCGGCTTCCTGTGCCGGCTTCAGCGTAATCCGGGAAAACGGCGGTTTGAATTCCGGTCGGGTGGTGCCGGTGTATTCTGACTCATCCGCTGCCAGCAACACAAAATTTTCCGGGGATACGGTAATATCCTGCGGGGTATTATTGCGCACCACTACAAAAATGGCGTACCAGTCCTTGATTCGCTTCTGGGAGGTAATTGCAATAGGATACTTCTTGCTCATGTCCAGCACATCCAATCCACCTTTGCGGGCAAGGCGTAAATATTTTTTAGCCTGTGGGTGGTCTGGTTTAAACTGGAGAGCTTTTTCCAGATAGTATTCTGCAATTAAGTATTGACCGGGATCTTTTTTACCTTTTTTGTATGCGGCAATACCTTTGTTGAGCATGTTTTCAAAATTTTCTTCTACAAACTGTTGATAGGCTTCTTGCGCCGCGGTGTTGGTTGGGTCCGCTTGCTGGGCTTTTTCCAGATATTCCAGCGTTTTCTGGAAGAACATTTCCCGCTGGGTGGGATTTTTGGGTGGTGTTTGTTTGTAAGCCAGTGCCACTCCCAGATACGCATCGCTTAGCGCGCGTTTAAATTCCGCATCAGGGGTTTTGGGAGCATATTTCAAACCTTCTTTGATGCGGCCTTCGTAGGCACGAATGACGTGGCGGGCCTTGAACAATTGTTCGCCTAACTTGAAATTGGCAATGGCCAGTTTTTTGCGAATGGCATCGTTTTCCGGTTGGGCTTTTAAAGCTTCCTCATAATTCAATACCGCCTCGCCGTATTGTCTCTGCTGGAAGGCTTCGTCCCCTTTGGTAACGGGGTCTTTGCCACAGTGTAAAAATATGGCTATGGTTAAAATGGTTAAGAATGCTACATAAATTCGTTTCATGGGATACCCTCGATTTTTGTATTCGTTTACATTTTCGCCATAAATACCCTAAAAATTAAAAATTAGGTAAAAAGTGGTTTTAAAAATAAAATGCATTTTAAGGGAATTGGGCATGAGGGGCGCAATTCATGTTCTTTGAAAAACGGTATTCACCGGGGTTAAACTATTTGCTCCCGGGATGCCGGGAAATGGCAACGGTTTAAATCAAAAAATATTGTTTTATAGCGAAAGTATTTTGCAAAAGAAAAACATTTCCTGTAAATTCGTTAAAACAAACACCGGAATTATAATGCGTAAGGAGGGGGTATGAGCGGTTCTCTAAAGATTCATTTTTTAGGCACCGGTAGCATTGTTCCCAATCCGGACCGGTCATGTAGCAGTATTTTATTGCAAACCCCCCGGGAGAATATTTTAATCGATATTGGCAGTGGTACGTTGCGGCGCATGGCGGAGCAGGGTATTGACCCCACGGGTATTACGTACATCTTCATTACCCATTTTCATCCGGACCATACGGGTGACCTGGTACCCTTTCTGTTTCAATTGCGGAATTTGCCCCTGCCGGAAGACCATTCACTCCGGGTATGGGGACCGCGGGGGTTTTTAAGCTTTGTGCGCCACCTGCAGGATGCGTTTGGGCGCTGGGTTCAGACGCCCACCGAAAACACGCGCTTTTACGAATTGAAGCGTCGCCTGCTGGATTTCCCCGGATTTCGCCTCATCTGGGGCAAGGTGATTCACAAAAACGAAAGCGTGGGATTCCGCTTTGAGATTAACGGGAAAATCATCACTTTTTCCGGGGATAGCGGATATTGTCCGGAACTGATTCGCCTTTCCCGCGATGCCGACATTGCCGTGCTGGAATGTTCCCATGCCGATGAGTACGCCGTTGAAGGCCATTTAACACCCAGTTTGGCAGCCAAAATTGCCAGTGATGGTGGTGTGAAAAAGCTGATTCTTACCCATTTTTATCCCGATGCACTCCAGAGCGATATTCTCTCTGTGGCACAGAAGTATTTTTCCGGGGACATTGTGCTGGCTCACGATGGCCTGGATGTTGAACTTCCGCTGGAATAACAGTCCCTCAATAGCGGTGATGTGCGCCGGACTATTGGAAAGCAACACCTTCTGTTATATATTTCAACCTTCATGAAAAGCGGGCAAGAACATACAGTGGAATTTTCGGCAAAAAATAAACCGCTCATCTTTGCCCATCGGGGGGCACACGCTGTGGAGCCGGAAAATTCCCTGGAAGCGTTTCAGCTGGCGCTGGAAATGGGGTGCGATGGCATCGAACTGGATGTCCGCCTGACGGCCAACGCTGAATTTGTGGTGTTCCATGACCGACGCCTGAAACGCATGACCGGTGACCGGAATCGGATAGACAAGGTAAGCTCCCATTATCTGGAAAACCTGTCGTTAAACGGAGATCCTGAGGTCAAAATTCCCACCCTGGAGGCGGTGCTGGAATTGGTTGGGGACAGGGCCTGGCTGAATCTGGAAATTAAGCCGCGGCTGTTTCATAAAAATGGCGCATTGAATAAGCTCATTGGAGTGTTGCGCCAGTTTGGCCTGAAGGACAATGTGATTATTTCTTCTTTTAATTATAAAATACTGCGTGAATTTCACCAGCTGGCGCCGGATTACCATCTGGGGTTTATTTACCGCCACCGGATTTATGCCGCTTTTATTGACACCCGCATTTTAACCTCATTGCACCCCCATCATCACCTGGTAAATGCCCGCTATCTGGAATCCGCCTGGAAACGCGGACTAAAAGTACTGACCTGGACTGTGGATAAAGAAAAGACCATTCGCAAGATGATTGAGTTAGGGGTGGACGCCATTATTACCGATAATCCCGAAACCGCGCTGGAGATAAAAAAAGCGATGAAACCGCACCAAATTCCCGTGCACACGGAATGACCCATGTCCGCGCCATCAGTCCGCCAGGATTTGCATGCCCTTAAGGAAGATATTCGCCGCATGGCCACCGCGCTGGGGTTCGATGCGGTGGGGATTACTTCTGCAGAACCACTGGAAGATCAGCGTAAACTGTGGCGATGGTGGCTGGGGAAAAACTATTATGGCACCATGCACTGGCTTCTGGAAAGCGGTGAACGCCGGTTAGACCCTCGCAGTTACTGGCCGCAGGCCCAATCGGTGGTAGTTGTGGCGCTGAATTACTTCCGCAGTGATGAGCCGGTGGAACGGCCACCCCATGAAGGGAACATTTCCATATATGCCCGGGGGCGGGATTACCACCGGGTCATCCGTAAAAAATTGAAGCGTTTGTTGCAGGGCATTCAACAGCAGGTGCCGGAAGCTGAGGGACGGCCGGCGGTGGATTCGTTTCCGTTGGCGGAAAAACCCCTCGCCGTGCGGGCGGGCCTGGGGTGGCAGGGGAAGCACACCAACGTTATCCTGAAAGGGAGAGGGTCGTACTATTTCCTGGGTGAACTGTTGTTAAACCTGCCGTTGCCCCCGGATTCCCCTTTTGAAGCCGACCATTGCGGAACGTGCACCCGCTGTATGGATGCCTGCCCCACGGATGCCATTGTAGAGCCGTATGTTCTGGATGCTCGTAAATGTATTTCCTACCTGACGATTGAGCATGAGGGGGATATTGCACCTCAGCTGGCCGCCCGGATGGGCAA
>WGBF01000072.1 GCA_015494485.1 bacterium
GCCTTGCAGGAGCGCGGCATTTCCCCGGAAGAGGTGGATATGATAATGGTGGCCACGGTCACCCCGGACATGATGTTCCCCAATACCGCATGCTTAATTCAGGATGCCATTGGCGCAAAAAATGCCTGGGGTGTGGATTTAAACGGTGCCTGTACCGGCTTTGTGTACGCCCTGGCTACGGCAGCTCAATTTGTGGAAACGGGGCGGTACCAAAAAGTGCTGGTTATTGGGGCGGATAAAATGAGCAGCATCGTGGATTACCAGGACCGCAACAATTGCGTTTTATTTGGTGATGCGGGGGCTGCCGTATTGCTGGAACCCGGCGAAGATGAGGAATACGGCGTTCTGGATTTTATTTTAAAAAGCGACGGGAGCGGCGGAAAGTACCTGTATATGCCTGCGGGGGGAAGTTTGCGTCCTGCCAGCCACGAAACCGTGGAGAAGCGCATGCACTATATCCGCCAGGAAGGCCGAACGGTATTTAAATTTGCAGTAACCGGCATGGCGGAAGTTACTGAAGCCATCCTGAAGAAAAATAATCTTACCGGTAAAGATATTAAATATTTTGTGCCCCACCAGGCAAATCTCCGCATCATTGATGCCACCGGTAAACGTCTGGGACTGGAGCCTGAACAGGTGTTGGTAAACATTGACCGCTACGGCAATACCACGGCAGCGACCATTCCACTGGGGATTTCCGAACTGTACCACGATGGCAAACTGCAAAAAGGGGACCTGATTTTAATGGCGGCTTTTGGCGCCGGATTTACCTGGGGGAGCCTCTTACTTCGTTGGGCAATTTAGTCCGGAGGGCTACCAAATGTATTCCCGCAAACAGTTTGGCATGGTGCTATTGTTGGGGAGCCTCCTAGTCGGTTTGTTACTGCCGGGATGTGCCTCTAAAAAGGCAACCTTGAAAGTTATGGTTCCCGCGGAAGTGGATGTTCAGGGTGTTAAGCGCATTGCGGTGGTGGATTTCCGCGGGCCGGGAAACAGTGGTCAGGCCGTTGCTTCCCTGTTGATTTCCCGACTGTGGGAAAGCGGCTTTTATACGCTGGTGGAACGCAGTGAATTGCAGCGCATTCTGGAAGAACACGCCATGGGCATGAGCGGTGTTGTGGATGTGAACTCTGCGGTAGAGGCCGGAAAGCTGCTTGGAGTGGACGCCATTATTTTCGGCGAAGTAACCCAGTACAATGTTGAAGATACCAAAGAACACCGGAAGGTCAAAAAACGCGTGTGGACAGGGGAATACGAACGGGACGCCAAGGGGAACATCATTTACGAAAAAACCCTCTTTGGCGGTAAAGTAAAAAAGAAGAAGTACAAGGAAGTTTTTGTGACGGAAGAAGTGCTGACGCGTTCTGCTACTGTTGCGGTGGCTTTTCGAATGGTGGATGTGCGCACGGGACAAATCCGGGCCTCACGGCAGGCGATGCATTCCTTTAATAAATCCGTAGTTAGCGGAAAAGGGAAACTGCCTCCCAAAGGGGAAGTGTTAAATTTGCTCCTCAGGCAATGTGTGGATGATATCGCCCGCATGCTGGTTCCCCACGAAAAGCTGGTGACGGTTAAGTTTGAAGGGGGGACCAAAGGCCTGAATCAGGGGATTGAACTGGCTAAAAACGGCTTGTGGGACAAAGCCCTGGAAGTGTGGTTGGCGGAAGTGCGCCGGAATCCGGGGGATCCGCGGGGGTGGTACAACCTGGGAATTGCCTACGAAGCCCTGGAACAATTGGACAAGGCAGAAAAAGCTTTTGACAAGGCTGTTTCATTAAAAACAAAAAAGCTGTATATTCAAGCCCTTAAACGGGTGCGGCAGCGGAAACGGGAGTTGCAGAAGTTGCAGCAGCAATTGCAAGACCGCGCCAATCAGTAACTGGGTCATAACAAAAGGGGGATATGATGGGAAAGGTTGCTTTTCTGTTTCCCGGACAGGGATCTCAATATGTGGGCATGGGGAAGGATTTGTACGACGCCTATCCGGAAGCCCGCGACATTTACGATAGAGCAGAAGAAATTCTGGAATTACCCCTCAAAAAAATTAGCTTTGAGGGGCCAGAAGAACTCCTGAAGCAAACCCAATATACCCAACCCGCTATTTTTGTCCATTCCGTGGTTGTGGGGCATTTACTGCGGCAGAATGGAATTGAACCGGATGGTGCGGCCGGGCATAGTCTTGGGGAATACACCGCTCTGGTGTGTGCTGGCGCCCTTTCGTTTGAAGATGCCCTGCGGCTGGTAAAAATCCGTGCGGAATTAATGCAACATTCCGGAGAAAAAAATCCCGGTACAATGGCAGCGGTGCTGGGTGCCTCTGCCGAACAGGTGGAGGAAATTTGTGCTGAAGCCCGTTCTGCCGGGGTCGTGCAGCCCGCCAATTTCAACGCACCGGGGCAAATTGTTATTTCCGGTTCTCTGGAAGGGGTTCATCGCGCAATGGAACTGGTGAAAGAGCGGGGGATTGGTAAAGTGCGGGAACTGGTGGTTAGCGGCGCCTTTCATTCCCCGTTAATGAAGGATGCCCTTTCCGGGTTGGTGGTTGCCCTGGATGATGTGACCATCCGACCTGCCCGTTTTCCGGTGTACAGCAATGTGGAAGCCCGTCCGGTGCAGGATCCGGATCATATTCGGGAATTGTTAAAGCAACAGTTGTTGTCCCCGGTACGCTGGGTCAGTATAATTCGCAATATGATTGAAGACGGTTACGATGAATTTTATGAAGTCGGGCCCGGAAAAGTACTACAGGGTCTGCAGAAACGGATAAATCGGGAGTACCCGTGCAAAGCGGTGGGAACAGTGGAAGCGTTGAGTCGCTTAACGGTGGAGAGTGAAGTATGAAGTTGGCCGAAAAAGTAGCCATTGTAACCGGTTCTACCCGGGGAATTGGACAAGCCATTGCTGAGGAACTGGCCCGCCAGGGAGCCAAAGTGGTAATTTCCGGTCGCAATGGGGAACGGGCGCAACAGGTGGCGGCAGCCATCCAGGAAGCCGGTGGAGAAGCCATTGCGGTACAGGCGGACGTAAGCCACATGGCGGATGCCCAACGGCTGGTGAAAGAAACGCTGGACCGTTGGGGGCGAATTGATATATTGATAAACAATGCGGGAATAACCCGGGATAATTTACTGCTCCGGATGAGCGAAGAGGAATGGGATACCGTGTTGCAGGTGAACTTAAAAGGTGCATTTAACTGTACCAAAAGTGTCACCCGGCAAATGATGAAACAACGGCAGGGGCGCATCATCAATATTACCTCAGTAGTAGGGCAAATGGGCAATGCGGGGCAGGCCAATTATGCCGCGTCCAAAGCGGGGCTGATTGGTTTTACCAAATCGGTGGCCCGGGAATTGGCCTCCCGGAACATTACCTGCAATGCCGTGGCGCCGGGGTATATCCAGACGGATATGACCGCCGCACTGGATGACGCCGTTAAGGATAGCCTGAAACAGCAAATCCCGTTGGGGCGTCTGGGAACCCCCGAGGATGTGGCCCGAGTGGTTGCCTTTTTGTGTAGTGACGATGCCGCCTATATTACCGGACAGGTAATAAATGTGGATGGTGGCATGGTAATGACCTAAATCGTTTTACCAAATGTATCATTAACTAAACATAAGGAGGACGTATGTCTTTAGAGGAAAAAGTAAAGGATATTATTGTGGATCGTCTGGGTGTGCCGCCGGAAAAGGTAACACCCGATGCGCATTTTATTGAGGATCTGGGGGCTGATTCGCTGGATACGGTGGAATTGGTAATGGGGTTTGAAGATGAATTTGGCATCGAAATTCCCGATGAAGATGCTCAAAAAATTACCACCGTGCAAGCGGCCATCGATTATTTAAGCAAGAAGATCCAGGAAAACGAATAAGCAGTGAGGTACGGGCTTGTCCACTAATTTCCAGAGTCGGACAAGCCTTTTTTATTTGCCAACCAGGGTAAAAAAGAGGATAACTATATGCGAAAACGCGTGGTTGTGACTGGCATTGGGGTTGTAACGCCCATTGGAAATAATGCCCGGGAATTCTGGGAAGGGTTGCTGGAAGGACGAAACGGGGTGGACTACATTACCCACTTCGATCCCAAAGACCATGACACAAAGTTTGCGGCCGAAGTTAAAAATTTTGATCCTTCACCGGTGTTGGATTCGCGGGAAGTGCGCCGGATGGACTTGTTTTCGCAATATGCAATGGTAGCGGCAGCAGAAGCGGTACAGGACGCCGGATTGAACATGGAGCAGGAAGATCCCAACCGCGTGGGCGTTATTTTTGGTTCCGGCATTGGGGGATTGTTTTCATTTGAAACGGAGCATCGTAAAATGCTGGAACGCGGCGTGCGCCGGATTAGCCCTTATTTTATTACCCAGATGATTATTGACATTGCTGCCGGCCATATTTCCATGCGGTACGGAATGAAAGGTCCCAATTACGCCACCGTTTCCGCGTGTGCAACGGCTTCCCATGCCATTGGGGATGCGGTGCGGTTGCTCCGTTACGGCGATGCGGATGTGATGCTGGCCGGTGGTTCCGAAGCAGCTATTACCCCCATGGGGGTCGGTGGTTTCAACGCTTTGAAGGCATTGTCTACCCGAAATGATGATCCCCAGCATGCCAGCCGACCGTTCGATAAACAACGCGATGGGTTTGTAATGGGAGAGGGTGCCGGGGTATTGGTACTGGAAACGCTGGATCATGCGCTGGCACGTGGCGCAAAAATTTATGCCGAAATCCGCGGCGTTGGCTTTACTGCGGATGCCCATCACATTACCGCACCTGCGCCCGGGGGTGAAGGCGCCGTTAGGGCCATGCGGCGTGCCATTGAAGATGGCGAACTGCAACTGGAGGAAATCGATTACATTAATGCCCATGGAACCTCCACCCAATACAATGACAAATCTGAAACCCAGGCCATCAAAACCCTGTTTGGTGATCATGCCTATAAGCTGAATGTGAGCTCCACCAAGTCAATGACCGGTCACTTACTGGGTGCAGCCGGGGCGGTGGAATTGGCCGCCACTGTGCTGGCAGTGCATCATGACGTTATACCCCCGACCATCAATTATGAAGAACCGGATCCGGAATGCGATTTGAATTACACGCCGAACAAACCGGAAAAACGCCGTGTATACGCTGCCATTTCCAATACATTTGGTTTTGGTGGGCATAACGCCTGTATTACAGTTAGCAAATACGAGTAAATAAACCACGGGTTGTGTTCTTGAATATTTTCCAATTTTTAAAACGAAAGCGGGGTAGTCAGGCTACCCCGCCGAAGTTAAATGAACAGGACCAACAGACACTAATCCGCGAATTTGAGAAAAAATTTAACCTCCATTTTAACGATCCGCAGTTGATTATTACCGCCTTAAAACACCGGTCATACTTAAATATTACCAACGAAGACCGCATTTATTCCAATGAGCGATTGGAATTTCTGGGGGACGCTGTACTGGATCTGGTGGTTACCCATTACCTGTATGAAAAATTCCCCAAGCGGACGGAAGGTGAACTGTCCAAAATCAAATCCATTTTGGTTAGCAAACCGGTTCTGGCAGATATTGCCAATCAAATGTCGTTGGGTACCTTTGTGCTGATTAACTGGGGGGAGGAAAAAACCGGTGGGCGGAAGCGGCAATCCATTTTGGGGGATGCCATGGAGGCCCTGATTGGCGCAATTTACCTGGATCAGGGTCTGGAAGCGGCACGGGCCTTTATTCAGGAACATTTGTTGAAAAATTTTCAGAAAATCATTAAACGGGGCTTGTACAAGAATTACAAAAGCATTTTGCTGGAATTTGCCCAGAGCAAAGGCTGGGAAATGCCCCTATACAAGGTGGTGCGGGAAGAAGGTCCCGATCATGCCAAGGAGTTTATTATTGAAGTGTACGTGGATAACCGCAAACTGGGCGAAGGGCGGGGAAGTTCCAAAAAAATGGCGGAACAACAGGCAGCACGCCAGGCCGTAAAAAAGTTAAAATTGTCCAAAGAAAAAAAGATTTAACGCCATCCTCCCGGATGTCCTGAAAAACAGCATTCCGGATATTTTGTTATTTCATGCCATTGTGGAGACCAGAGCATAAGGGAATCTCACTGAAGGGTTCCATTGGAAATTTCTGAATGTTCTAAAATCCTTTGGAA
>WGBF01000073.1 GCA_015494485.1 bacterium
GGAAGAAATTGGGCGAATTCGCCAGGAAGCGGAAGAAAATTTTAAGAAAATTGCCCGCCTGGGCAGCCGGCTTATCCTGGATTACCACGTTATTCTTACCCATTCGTCCAGCAGCATTATCGAAGCCATTTTTCTGGAAGCCCACCGGCAGAAAAAGCGCTTTCGGGTGATTGTTACCGAAAGCCGCCCCTTGTTTGAAGGGCGAGACCTGGCGCGGCGCCTGGCTGAAGCCGGCATTAAAACCCGTCTGATTCCCGATGCAGATATTACCCGCGCGGTCAAAGATGCTCATTTCGTGTTAACCGGCACGGACCGATTTACCGAAACATCATTTATCAACAAGACCGGTACCCATGCCATTGGTATTATTTCCGAATACATGAACAAGCCCTTCTACGTTGCGGGCGAAACGGACAAAATTCTGTTACGGCGGACGTACCCAGTCCGCTTTTTACAGGGTGACCCCAATTTGCTTATTGAGAATCCCCCCAAAACCCTTACGGTAGAAAATTTTTATTTTGAAGAAACACCAATTGATTTCCTGCAAAAAGTGGTCATTGAAGACGGCATTTTTGAACTGAAGGAATTCGTAGACCGCTATTTGTAAACCGTTTACCGGATAACGACAGCTCCCGTACCGATGTGGAGCTTTGCTTAAAGATAGACACCGGAACAGCCGAAGATTCAAGATATTAATTAAAAACAGGGATGTGGGCGAATGCCGTTAGAATCAGTGGAACACTCACCTCAATATGTTATTCTTGTCATTGATGATGACCGGTTTGTCCTGAAGATGTTTCATAGCATCCTCAGTTCCAAGGGATACCTCCCTATTACTGCCTCCAACGGATTTGAAGGTTACAATGTGGCCCGGAATACCAAACCGGATTTAATTTTGCTGGACATTATGATGCCACGGATGGATGGTTTTGAAACCCTGCAAAAAATCCGTACGGATCCGGAAATTTCCGAAATTCCGATCATCATTGTTACCGCAAAAGCAGACACCAATACCTTTCTAAAAGCACTGAAACTGGGTGCCAATGATTTTATTGCCAAACCGTTTAGCCGGGGAGATTTGCTGCGGAAAATCCGCATTGCCCTCAAACACGGCCAACAACAGGGGAGCAAGGAAGAACAATTATTTCCTGTGGACACGACAACACCGTTGAGTATCGAAACATTTATTGACAACAAAACATTTCCCCAATTGCAGAAAAATTTCGTGCGGAAATTTAACGACACCTTTTTAAAACTGGTGCGGTTGGTAAGCGACAAAGCAAAGTATGACCTTCGCCGGGAGCTGGAACACTTAAAAAACGCCTGTGAATATTACGAGTTTAATAAAGCGGCACGTCTGCTGGAACATGCCCTGCAACTTATTGATAAAGAAGACTGGCATAACTTAGTGACGGTAATGGACAACCTGTATACGTATTTCCAGAGTGCTCATCAGGTAATGGTAGTAAATTCAAAGTGTGATGACTGAACCTTCCTGGGCGGCATGGCATGGAATCGGGAAATCGTGTTGCTTTAAATATTGACGGCTTAATTCCAGAATCCGGTCTACCATCTCATCACTGTGGTCGGGATCATGGTGAAACAACACTAATTGCCTTACTTGCCCTCGAATAGCCAGATCTACGGTGTAATTATACGGTGAATGCCCCCAGGTAACTTTCTCGGCATATTCTTCCGGGAAGAATTGGGTGTCATGAATTAACAGGTCGGCATCCTTAATAAATTCCACCAGAGCGGAATCTTTATCTTCAATAAGCGTTTCAAATTCCTCTTCGACCGAGAGAGGTTTATCTTTCATGTCGCGATTTTGAAATCCATGGTAGGGCTCATTATCACTAATATACACAAAGCTCTTCCCCTGATATTCAAACCGATACCCCAGGGCATATCCCGGATGATTTAAAAATTTTGTGATTACTCGCAGCCCGTCCAATTCCAGCGTTTCTTCACGAATGGGATGAAATTTCACTTCTGCTTTCATATCCTCAATGGCCAGTGGGAAAAACGTGGGTTTCATCTGCATGGAGATAATTTCGTTTAGGGGCATGTGGGGCTCATCGCAACCAAAAATGGTAAACGAGTTGCCTTCCTTAAACGCCGGCTTAAAAAACGGCAGACCCTGAATATGATCCCAATGGAAATGGGAGATAAAAATATAGGCTTGCACCGGTCCAGGTTGTTGCAACAACGCCTTTCCCAATTCACGAATCCCTGAACCGGCATCCAATATTACCAATGGCTGCCCGGGAAACTGAACTTCAATACACGGGGTATTACCGCCATAACGCAACGTCCGCGGACCCGGTGTGGGAATAGATCCACGGACACCCCAGAATTTAATTTGAATTGGAGTTTCGTTCATTACCCCCCATTAACTTTTTCACGGTATCCACCATGGTTGTGGCACGGGTGGGCTTAAAAAAGAAGGCATCGGCTCCCAGCTCCAGTGCTTTGCGGCGGTCTGATTCGTAATTTTTCCCCGAGTAAATAATAATTTTTGTTTGCGAAATGGCAGCGGTAGATCGAATAGCCCTTAGCAACCGAAGTCCATCCAGCTTTGGCATCAGTAAATCCATAATCACTACGGCCGGACGGTCCAGTTCAATTTTTTGAAGGGCTTCGGTACTGTCCGTAATATACTGAGACCGCAACCCATAGGCTTCCAGCAACCGCTTGGTTATCTGGGCCTGTTGCAGATTATCTTCAATAATCAACACATCATACTGTCCCTGAAGCGTCTCTTCCCTGTTCTTGACTGTGGTTCCCATTATTTACTTCCCTTTATTTTTCAGGACACGCAAATAATACGGAATATGGCGTTTCGTAATGTGATTAGCTACACAGAATTTCAACCACATTTTTGTAATTATGAATGTCTTTTTCTACATCGAAAAATGAGGTGTGTAGTATTTCAAATCATACAAAATTGTTGATCCATTTATCTCTTGAGGCATGAATAATTCGTCGTGTGTTTCCGAAATTTCAGCTTCAAACCTTCATCGTAGCTTGCCAGAAACATTTCCTATTTGTTGCCTCTCCTCTATCTCACTATACAATTTCAATACCTGAAGTCTGGCATGTCATGATTCCATTTCACATTAGAGTTTACAACGCAATATGTAAAGAAACCAGCCTTTTTACTTCCGGCATGAATTTTCTGCGAATCCCCTCGAAAATTTTCCTTTTTCCGGCTCCAGCATTTCCAATCAACACGCCGGCAAGATGCCCGACTCTGAACTTACTGCGTATTTGACGGCGGAAAAACATACACCGGAATGCTAAACCATTTTCCCGGATAGGCACTATTTTGAAACTTTAACACAATACGTTCATTATCCGTTACAGTACCATTAAATACCACGGTTAATTTTTCCGTTTTGTGGGGGGCAATGGTTTCGTTGCTAAAGGTTGCACTGATTCGGGAATCGGGGTTTTCCAGTTTGGTAATTTGAATTGGTTCATCAGAATTGTTTTTGAATTCAATTTCACCCACCGCTGAGGTTTTTCCGGGTTGCAACGTTAACCGAACGAATGTGGGCTTGTATTCCAGTAAGGGCTGAACAATGGCGCGTACCTTAAACACCAGAATAGAAGATTTCGGCTGGTCGTAATACACCGCAATCCGTTTTTGAATAGGGCCCCTGAAACCGGTAGTATTGATTTCAAACGGAATGGAAATGACTTCTCCGGTTGAAAACGTTGTTTTTTTCAGTTGAACAACCGTGCACCCGCAACTGGTATTCACAGCCTGGATGTGAAACGGACCGTTCCCTTTGTAGCGAAAGACGATTTGTCCTTTTAAAACAGTTCCATCCAGCACCGTTCCCATATTCTGAGTTTTGGGGGTAATGTATTCAAACATCTCCTCCGATTGCTCATCAACCTGCGCCATTAAACCAACAATAAAGGTGAATACAATCACTACGGACATCCAAACGGTTCTCATTGCGCCTCCTTTTCCGCTATTGCCGTTTCTAATTTTTGTATAATTTGAGAAAAATCCTCCGGTAAATCTACTTCAAATTGCATCCACTCTTTCCGAACCGGATGTTCAAACCCCAACCGATAGGCATGAAGCGCCTGACGGGGCATCATTTTTAATAATTGAAGGGCCAGTCGTTTTTCCCACAGTGTTGCCAGTTGTCCAACCATCCGCTGACGTCCTCCGTACTGCGGATCGCCAAATACCGGATGGTGAATATGCTTAAAATGAATGCGGATTTGATGAGAGCGCCCGGTTTTGAGGGTCACATTTACCAGCGAAAGGAAACGGTACACCTGTTCCACCCGGTACAGGGTAATAGCCAGTTTCCCGCTATTGCTCACAGCAAATTTTTTCCGATTTTTTCGGGATCGTGCAACAAAGGTTTCAATGCGATTTTCCCGCGGCTGGGGGATTCCCCACACCAGTGCTTTGTATTCCCGCCGGGCGGTTTTTTCAGCCAGTTGTTTTTGCAGGCCGATGTGGGTAATATCGTCTTTAGCCACAACCAATAAACCGCTGGTATCTTTATCCAGGCGGTGAACAATGCCGGGGCGCAGCTTTCCCCCTACCCCGGAGAGATGGGAACAGTGATACAGCACAGCATTTACCAGCGTACCGTCAGAAACACCGGCACCGGGATGCACCACCATACCGGCTGGTTTGTTTATAACCAATAAGTGGTCATCTTCATACACAATATCCAGCGGGATGTTCTGAGGGATTAAATGCGTTTCCTCTGGTTTGGGAATCTCAACCGTTATGGCATCACCGCTGTGGAGGCGAAACGACGGGCGTAAAACAGGGCGGTCGTTCACCATCACCTTTCCCTGTTCAATTAATTTTTGAATAAACGAACGGGAGGTTTCTGCCATTACATCGGCTAAAAACCGGTCCAATCGAATGCCGGAATGGGTTTCAGGAGTTTGAAATGTTCGAATCTTCCGGGGAGGCATTGGCGGCGACAGCCATTTCAGAATTTTTTTCAAATAGGGTGGCAAGCAGGATGATAATCATTCCGGTTGAGACCGCCATATCCGCAACATTAAATACGGGCCAGCGACTCATCTCATAAGGCGGTAAATTCCAGAATAAAAATTTACCGCCCTTGAAGGCAATATCAAAAAATTCCACATCAATAAAATCCACCACGCGGCCATATAAAAAGCGGTCAATTAAATTCCCAAAAGCACCCCCTAAAATCATGGCAAAGGAAATACGCAACAACTGATGGTCGTGCAGTTTTACCAGATAATAAAAAATAACCAGCACTGCAATAATCGAAAGCACGTTAAAGAGGAGTTTATTGCTAATCTGAATTCCAAACGCCATGCCTGGATTTTCCACGTAGGTAAAGCGCAGGAAATCTCCGATAATTTGAATGCTGTGTCGGGGGCGTAAATAAACCTTTGCCAACCATTTGGTTAATTGATCAACAAGGAGCACGCCAGCGACGACGCTCAGAGTTAACTGGATATTTTTATTCTTCAGTAATGCCATGTAGTCTGTTTCACCCCTTGCGGCGTGCTTCCGCCTGTTTACAGGGTACACAAATCCGGGTGGTGGGTACAATTTCCAATCGTTTTTCGTCAATTTCTTTACCGCATACCCGGCAAATACCATATTCACCCAATTCAATGCGCTGCAGTGCCTGTTCAATTTGCTGCAAATATTTTTCTTCCCGGGAAAGGAACAAAAAGGCTTTTTCCCGTTCCATGGCATCTGTGCCCTGATCGGCCATATGGAAGGTATAGCCGGAATGGTTACCTGAACTTTCCCGGTAATTGGACTCCAGCGCAATTTCCCGCAGATGCTCTATGCGATGGAGCACCTCATCCCGTTTTTCCAATAACAAATTTTTAAAATATTCTAACCGTTCTTTTGTCATCGTAAGCCCTTTCCTTTTAGTCCACTTTTTCTATACTTACTTCTGCTGATTCTTCCCCGATTGTTACCGGATGCCCCTGCCCTTCCGGTATTTGATCTTCAATCAGTTCCATTGCAAGCGTTTCCGCTTTAATATAGTCGGCCTGTGCTTGAATTGCCTGACGTAATTTCTCGCTGGCACGGTAAAAAATACGAATCCGATCCGTCACATCAAAATTCGATTCCTTACGCAAATTCTGAATGCGGTTTACAAATTCCCGCGCCAAACCTTCCTGTTCCAGTTCGGGGGTAATGGTGGGATCCAATCCCACTACAATTTCCCGGTCCCGACTAACAGCGTATTGTCCGGCTTGTTGCTCGACCACCTGAATTTCATCCGCCTGAATTTCAATAACGGTACCGTCCACTTCAACCGTTTTTTTGCCATTCTGTTCCAGCTCGTCGATATCGTTATCCTGCCACTGTTGAATAATCGCCGCCACCGGTTTCATCAGTTTGCCCAATCGGGGCCCCAGCTTTTTAAAATCGGGTTTCGCGCTGCGGCTCACCAGATCTTTCAATTGGGAGAATACCGAAATGGTTTTTACATTAATTTCTTCGCGGATAATGTCCGCCATTTCTTCTACTGACTTGAGGACTTTTTCATTGCTGCTGGCAACCACCAGTTCCCGCAAGGGCTGGCGCACTTTAATGCGCAAATCGTTGCGGAGGGCACGGGCAGCACTCACAACCTTCTGCGCCACTTCCATACGGAACTCCAGTTCCCGGTCCTGAATGGCCCGTTGGTCGTCGTTCACAATGGGAAAATCCGTTAAGTGTACGCTTTCCGGCATGGTGTTCTGCCGCAAATTGCGGTACAGTTCCTCTGACACAAACGGAATAAACGGTGCCAGCATCCGGGAAATCGTAATCAAAACTTCGTACAGGGTGTGGTAGGCGGCCAGTTTATCACTGCCCATATCGCTCTTCCAGAAGCGCCGCCGGTTGCGCCGCACATACCAGTTGGACACATCATCGATGACATAATTGGCAATCAGGCGGGCAGCGCGCGTCATGTCGTATTCTTCCATCAGCTGCCGCACCTCTTCAATCACACTGTACAGGCGGGATAACACCCAGCGGTCAATCTCCGGACGCTCTGCATACGGGACAGGCTCGGCAGTTGCCGGGTCAAATTCATCGATATTGGCATACAAGGCAAAAAAGCTGTAGGTATTGAGCAAGGTATCAAAAAACTTGCGGTAAACCTCTTCCACGCCCTTAATGTCAAACCGTTTGGGCACCCAGGGGGCGCTTACGGTAATAAAATACCACCGCAGGGGATCCACACCAAATTTGGCAATTACGTCTTCCGGGCGCACCACATTCCCGCGGGATTTGCTCATCTTCTGGCCATGCTTATCCAGAATCAGTTCATTGACCACAATGTTCTTATAAGCCGGCATATCAAACAACATGGTGGAAATTGCCAGAAGGGAATAAAACCAGCCGCGGGTCTGGTCAATGCCTTCGCAAATAAAATCTGCCGGAAAGTTCTTCTCAAACAATTCTTTATTTTTATGCGGATATCCCCATTGGGCATACGGCATGCTTCCGGAGTCAAACCACACGTCAATAACCTCGGGAACGCGCTTCATATCCCCACCGCATTTGGGGCACTCCAGCACTACTTCATCCACATAGGGTTTGTGCA
>WGBF01000074.1 GCA_015494485.1 bacterium
CCCTTCAACCTCCACAGCACCGTTTGTATTTTCAAGTATTACCACGGCATCCGGTGAAACAGGAACGGTAAGTTTAATGGTTTTTTGCAGGGTTTCGGCGGATGATATTGCAGGAATCACGATAAATATTGTCAACAAAACCGTAAGGATATTTTTCATGAGTTATCCCCCTATTTGATTTTAATAACGGTTATCCCATACATATCCGGCCGGCGGGGTGGCCGCGCGTTCCAGTGTCCGTAGCAATGGGAATCATCCGTCTGAAAAACCACTTTATATTTACCGGGTGGCAGCGTTAACTCCGCTTCTGCCATCCGGTTTTTCCGGGCACCACCAGCCCAGCGGGTATTTTCGTAGCTCATTTTCCACACCACTTCTCCGGTTTCAGCATTTTCAATCCAGCCGTAATCATACATTTCATCCCAATCCCCTTCTCCCACAGCAATAATTTTAATCCGCGTGGTCTCCGGCAAGGTAATTAATTTGGTGACCCGCTCATTATTTTTCACGTGAGTTAATTTGGCCAGAATGGTTTCCCCGGGCAGACCATTTTTCCGGGGAGACTCCAGCACCTGAATCCGGGGTTTCTGGTGGGGCGAAGCCGGTAACAGGGTAATTCCCCATCGGGTGGGGTTAAACGGCGGCCGGGCGTTCCAGGAGCCGTAGGCATGGGAATCGTCCGTCACAAAGTGGACGGAATAATTCCCCGGTGGAAGGGTTATATACTCATCGACCATGCGGTTCTTCGAAGCACCGCCGCCATACTGGGTGTTCTCAAAGGTCATTTTCCACACAGTCTTTCCGGTGCGGTTGTCGCTAATCCAGCCGTAATCGAACATCTCCCCTGCCCGTCCTTCCCCAAAAGCAATGATGTGCACCTGGGTGGTTTCCTTCACGACAATTCGACGTTCCACATCCGCATTGTTCCCCAGGCGAGTCAGGGCCACAATCGGCTGGATTTGCTGGCTTTCCACCGGTTGAATGGGCTTCACCGGCAAATGCTTCCCCCGGGCAAACACCGTGATGCCGTAATAAAAGGGGTCAGCCGGCGGATTGGCATTCCACTTCTCAAAGGAATGAGAATCGTCACTTAAATAGTACACCCAGTACTTCCCCGGTGGCAGGGTAATGTTCTTGCGCCACATTTTGTTCTTCATCGCACCACCTGCATACCGGGCATCTTCCGGAACCGCTTCCCACACTTTTCGGTTGTCTTCCTGACGCACAATCCACCCGTAATCAAACAGTTCGTTATTGAACGATTCCCCGATACAGTACACTTCAAAAGTGCCTTCCCGAAATACCTGAAAGCCGGTGTGAATGTACTGAGAATTGCCAACTTCATGAATGGACGCAACCGCTTCCTGTTGCTGCTGCTGTATTTTTTCCAAAACCTGCTGGCGGGTGTAAATGCCGTCAATCCCTTCGACCAGAATTCCCCATTCATCCTGAAATTCATCGAAGTCCTCATCACCGGAAAGGATGTAATCCAGCAACCGCCCCAGACTGAAGAACCCATCGAATACGTGGTGAATCCACAACGGCGATGTGGAATAATAATACACTTCGTATTCCCCGGCCGGTAAGTGCACTTCGCCGTCGAACTCCCGCAAATACCGGGAGCCGCGGGTGGGTTTGCTGGTGTCAAAATCCAGTTTCCACACCACTTCCCGGGTATGGGAATTTAAAATCCACGCATAGGCGAACATGTGCGAGCGGTCGATAACCGGTGAACGCCGTCGCTTGATTTTCATCTTCATCCCGGCGCCAACGGCCTTTATATGGACGGTGCGATCCTGATTGAGAACGAAACCTTTCACATAAATTTCCCGCAGCTGCACATCCGTGATGTTCAGCGTGTATTGCTGCGCCGTCGCCCGGCTTAGTAAGAAAACCGTAATCGCAAGGAAAAATAACAATCTGTTTTTCATTGGCTTACCTGTCAAAATGCTTTTTGAATTCGAACATTAATCCGTACCGGACCGGCTGAACTCCCCAGTGGTCGGGCAATGTTTACCCGAATTCCATCTGTAACACTGCCAATCCCAATGCCAACATCCTGGTACATTGTTGCCTCTCCCGGCAGCAACTCCCACACGGGGGTTTGTTCGTCCACCCACCATGCGGAACCTGCATCGTAGAAGATAACAAAATCGGTATCCAGACCAAATATGAAATCCTCAATAAATGCACTGGATATCTGGTATTCCACATTAGCTAAAAGGTAGCGGTTCCCCTGAAAGGCATTGAATCGGTACCCCCGCAATGTGGAGAATCCGCCCAGAAAAAACTGCCGCTGTACCGGGAGCTTTCCAAAGGATGACCCACCCCGCAATCGGACACGAAAGCGGTCGATATGAGACAGAGGAACCGTAAGTTTCACTTCCGTTTCCAGTCGCTGATACTGCCATTGTGCCATCCAGGAGCGAGGGGCATATTCGCCCCACACATTGAATTGAGCAAGCGGATTGCGCTCCCCATTCCAGCTACGGGTACCCGCCTGAAATTTTCCATTGACCCGAATTAACCGGTAGTAGCGTGCATCCTCCCCCAGTTCCATTGCGGGACGGAACTGTTTGGTTTTTCCCCACACGGCCCAGTCGGTTCGGTTTGGCATGGAATTCGTGCGCTCTTCGGCGTATTCCCCTTCCACAACAAACTGGTCTTTGTGCCGAAAACCCATCGTTACTGCAAACCCATCGGCGCGGTAATAATCGTAATAATCCTCATTAAAGAAGAAAGCCGTCAGAGAATTTTCCGTTTCGCCCAGCCGCCAGGTATCCCGGGCTACAGTCCGATCATATTTTTTTAATCCCAGATCCCATAAGGTGGCTTCCCCCAGCCGAATGTTGCGTTCCAGCCCCACCAGATACCGCCAGGATTTACTGGCAAAACCGTACCCCAGCTCATAATACAGGTTGAACAAACGTTCCGGGGCATAATGCCGGGGGCGCCGAATCCCTACAAAAACACCTTCCGCCCGGTTGTACCGCAAAATAAATTTTTGTCCAATCTCCCGGGAAACATCCCGCGGATAGGGCTTTGGGATGTAAATATATTCATCATCCTCCCGGTCCTCCGATGCCACAGTTTCCCATGTGGTTTCGCGGATAATCCCACTCACCTCCGCACCGGGCTTTAATGTTACCCAGCCATTTATCGCAATAATATCGCCCTGCACGGTGGCGGTGGAATCCAGATACACATCGCCATCCAGTGCTAAAATGTCCCCTTTTACCGTACCGGCAACCTCAAGCGTTGTTTTTTCCACGACAACCGGCTTTGGAATAACAACATGCCGTTGAATGAGAAATTCGTGCGTAATTCGCATAAAGCGGGATGTGTCCGTAGTGCCTAAATATTTTCGGATAACAGATTGATAAGCAGGATTAATCTCTTGTGCCTGCACGGCATTTTTTAATCCACCCCCAAATAAGAGGATCGTGATGAAAAGGTACAATCGCAAAAATTGTGACGGGAATCGTGCGTTCATGGTCCGTCCACCTGATTCTCTTTCGTTGTTTGTGGAATAGCTACGGGGAAATTTCGGAGTTGTTTCACCATATTACCCCTCACCGATAAAAAAAGAGGACACTGCATTGCAGTGTCCTCTTACGGCAATGGGGCCAACGTTTTATTTTACAAGGGAGGGAGGGTTTCTCTTGAGGGAGAGAGCCCCAT
>WGBF01000075.1 GCA_015494485.1 bacterium
AATCATTGTGCGCCAGGGCTTCCAGAATGACCGGTGCTGCGGCCTCTGCCGCTTCAATGGCATAATCAATGCCGGCTCCAAACAGCGGGCTTACCATGCCGCCGGCATCTCCCAGCACCACCTGGGAGTCATCTGCAAAATGCTGAATCAACCACATGGGAATAAATCCGCCTTTCTTATCCACAATTTTACGGTCTTTCAGTAGCGGCCCCGTTTTCTCGTATTCCTCAATAAAATAGAACAGTTTTTCTTTCACCTTAATGCCGCGGTCAATTTCTGCCTGGATAGTTCCAACGCCAATGTTGGAATCGTTGCGATTGGGAAAAATCCATCCGTACCCCCAGGGGGCAATGCGCTCATCCAGGTAAATCTTAATTTCCTGGGGGTCGATGGGAATGCCCTCCACTTCGTAGGCATAGGCGTAGGCCCAATAGGGGCGATTGGGTTCGTAGTTAAACAGCGGGTTGGCTTTTGCCAGCGTATGGGGGCCATCCGCAAAAGCCACCAGTTTGGCCTGTACCGTGCGGGTTTCGCGGGTCTTGCGGTGGTTCAGGGTAACTTCCACCGCCCCCGGCGATTTTACCCGGTAGTCCACTGCTTTGGTTAACGTCACCAGATGCGCGCCGCTCTGTTGAGCCCGTTCCGCTAAGTAGCGGTCAAATTTGCGGCGCTTTACCGTAACCTGGTCGCATTCATAGGTAACCTCCCCCCAGGGCATAATAAATACATTGCGCTTAATTTCCTGTTCGATGATGGAGGGGTCATCCACGTAGCGGTCAAAATAGGGACGGTCAAACAGCCCCCCGCAGGCGGTGGTTTTCCCGGAATATTCGTCCTTTTCCACCAATAGCACCTTAACACCCTTTTCTGCCAGCAACCGGGCCAGCACCGACCCGGCAATACCGGCGCCCACTACAATAACGTCATATCGTTCCAAATTGCCTCCTGTATTCCTGTTGAAATTTGCCTGGTTAGATATTCGGCTTGAGGGGATAAATTATTTACAACAAATCCGTGCAAATTAAGCGGTTACGTCGGACGCCCTGGGAATAAGGGCATCCTCGGCAAAAGAACGCAGCGCACTCCGCAACGCCGCCCGGTAACTGCCCTTCTGGAAAAGGGTAACCCCGCGCTTGGCACCTTCATTTAACATGTTGGCATATTGACTGAGCTGGTGAAATTGCTCGTAGGCCTCCCGGGTGCGGTACAGGGGAATCACCGTTTTGTTGGTTAACAACGGGTCGGCATTCGCCGGAAAATACCCGTTTTCGATGGCGCGCTGGTAATCCACCGTTCCGGGAATAGGTGAGAAGGACGCCAGGCGGATTTGCACCCCAAGACTGTGAGCATACAGCATGGTCTCCACCACCTCCTCAATGCGCTGGTTGGGCAGCCCCATGATGATATAGGTTTCAATCTGTCCGGGACGATATCCGGCTTTTACCAAATTCTGCACTGCCCGGGTCATTTCCCCAGGAGTAATTTTATTGTGAATATCCCGTCGGCGCTCTTTGGCCACGCTTTCCAGACTAATGCGGATAGTGGCAAAATGATTGCGGTAAAACAATTCGGCCATTTCCGCATCGATGAAGCGGCCATGAACCCCGTTGGGCGTGTGGAACCGCAATCCGTGGCGGGCTTCCAGCAACCGGTACAGAATGGGCTTAATGCGTTTTCCCGGTTGGAGCAGCAATGCGTCGTCATAAAATGCCACATCCCGCACATGAAAGCGGCGGCTCTGGGTTAAAATTTCCTCCACCACGGCCTCCGGCTGGCGCTGAGAAAACCGGCTGTCGATTTTATACGTGGCGCAAAAGGTACAGCGGAAGGGGCATCCACGGGAAGTCATCACGATGAGGTAATCCAGCCTGGGGTACAACTCAAACGCGGGGTATGGAAAATCATCGATATCCGTTGGGAAATGGTCTGCCAGCCGGGGTTCATCCCACAAATTGGCCAGTAGCGTTGCGACCTTCAGCTCCCCGGGCCCTTCAATTAAATAATCCGGCTGTACCACCTGCCGGGCGTGGTCCGGCATGAGGGTCGCGTAAATGCCACCCATAATAATCGGCACATCGGGGTATACCTGACGCAACAGTTCCACTACCCGTTTCGGCCCCAAATACCAGTACGTCATAAACGACGTTAGCAGAATAGCATCGGGTTTGGGATGCTGCTTGATTTCTTTGAGAAAAATATCCTCCGGCATGCCGTACCGGGAATAACGGCGGGGGATGAATGCCACTACTTTCGGGGTGGGCACCACTTCGCGGTAAAACGGGCCGGTGCCGTATTTGCGGATTTTGGGGCGACTGCGTCCCTGGCGCTTTAGCACCTCCGGGTGGTTTTTATCCATGCAATCCACCCAATCCACCGCCACACCGCGGGATTTTAAAAACGATGCGATGTAGAGTAATCCCAGCGGTTTGGCAAAATAATCATAGGCGGCAAAATCGTAAATCCAGGGATTTATGGCCAGTACCCGCCGTTGTGCCACGTGTTGATCCTCCGTTGTGATTGCGAAATTTAGCAAAATAATGCAGCGAACGGTAATTAAGAATGGGGTTTTGGGCGTTTTTCCATCACAGGGCTGCGCGGTTATTTTGGATTTTGGGTTTGTATTGTAGAGTAAAGGAGAAAGAACACCAATGTGTTCCAATGACCGTAACGAACGGCACCCACGTTCAACCGGATCGTCAAAAATTTTTTTGACACTTATTAAACGGCAACGGACGCAAAGACCGCCAAGGAAAAGGGGGCAGAATACATTGTATTGTTAACGCCCATAGTGGTTAAACAATTGCTTTGAACTCACCCCCTAACCCCCTCTCTTTTTTACGAAAAGAGAGGGGGAAAAACGCCCCGCAAGTTAATTGTTCCTGTGGGACAAATTTTGGGGGACAGGAATACCATTCTTCCAATATTTTGAAAAGATGGGCTCTGGGTATACCATCACACGGCGAAGGGAGCACAACCGGATCGGCAACATTCATTTTGACGTTTAAAAGGAGCGCGAAGCGCTTACACAATGGTAGCCTGGGGCGAAGCCCCGGGTAACGGAGCATTCATACACAACACCAAGCCCTGAAGGGGCGCTATAGCGGAAAAATCCCCCATCCACATTTTTTCACGAAGATTACCCATTTTGTATTTAAAAACTGTTTCGCTCCTTCAGAGCTCCAACAAATACGATGGCATATTTTTACCCAGGGCTGCGCGGTTATTTTAGATTTTAGATGGAAGCTATGTACATTCTCCATCGCGCCGCGATGAGGCTCAATTGAATCGTCAAAAATTTATTTTGACGCTTATTAAACGGCAACGGATGCAAAGACCGCCAAGAAAAAGAGAGGCAGAATACATTGTATTGTTAGCGCCCATAGTGGTTAAAAATTGTTTGAACTCACCCCCTAACCCCCTCTCTTTTTTACGAAAAGAGAGGGGGAAAAACGCCCCGCAAGTTAATTG
>WGBF01000076.1 GCA_015494485.1 bacterium
AGCTGTTCGTATTGATGGCGATCCCGGCGTGGTCGGAAGCTTGCCCACCGGCGTGGTGAATTACTCCAAGGAACGCTACTGGCGAATTACGGAATTAAGCGGCACGGCGGACGGAACCTACAGTCTGAGCCTGGATTTGGCCGGGATGAGCGGCATCAGCAATTACAGCACCCTCTATTTGTTGAAACGCGCCGACAGCTCCAGTCCCTGGCAGGTTATTGGCACCAATAATTACAGCGGTAGTGGCACGATTGTGGAATGGACCGGTATTACCGGGGGATTTTCGGAATTTGCCATTGGCGGGGCAGCAGACAATGCCTTACCGGTACAATTGGCACTGTTTGAAGCAGACGTGCAGGATGAACGCGTGGTGCTCCGCTGGCGCACCGAAAGCGAAATCGACAATCAGGGATTTATTCTCTACCGGCGAACGGACGCCGATACTACCTGGGAAGTGATTGCGGATTTTATCCGCCATAAGGAATTACGGGGACAGGGGACAACCAACCAGGCCACGGAATACCGCTTTGTTGACGAAGCTGTAGAAGCGGGAGCAACCTACTGGTACCGGCTGGCAGATGTGGATTACGCCGGGAACATCAATACCTTGCAGGAGGTTCAGGTGCATGTGACCGGGCCGCAAATTCCGGAAGAGTTTACGTTGCTGCCGGCCTATCCCAACCCGTTTAATCCGGTGGTAAACGTGCGCTTCGGCTTACCGGAAGCACGCCATGTGCGGGTGGAGGTGTTCGATATTACCGGCCGGCGTATTTACACCCTGGTTGACGAAAAACGAAAGGCCGGCTGGCACACCGTGCAATGGCAGGGTGTGAATCAAAGCGGACATGCGGTGGGAAGCGGCGCCTATTTCATCCGCATTCAGGCTGAAGAAGACGTACGGACTCTTAAGGCATTATTATTGAAATAATATGTGAATGATTACCAATCGGTGCGCTTTCCCATGCGGTGAAAGCGCGCCGTTTTTTACCAGGAATATTTTCCCCAATGGCATTCTACGGAGCAGCGCGCAGGCGGGCTTCCAGTTCCGCCTTCTCCAGGGAAATGACTGCCAGGTGTTCCACCAGCAGATTGGCTTCTCCTGGCAGGCGGGACTGCACCACCCCTTCCACCCGATAGGGCCCCTGGGTTTGCAGCAAATGCCCGTAGCGTTCGTACACCGGCGGAAAGAGCACCGCTTCGCACAACCCGTGGCGGTCTTCCAGGGTTAAAAACTTCATGTACGTGCCTTCCCGGGTTTTTACCCGCCGGCTGGTAACCAGCCAACCCACAACCACCACCCGTTTTCCGGCGTGGGCTTCCAGGGCAGTGGAGGGTACCGTTTCATTGGGGTCGATTTTCGCCTCAAACAGGGTTAGCGGGTGGTCCGTCACGGCAAAATCCAGCATTTCCATTTCGTTCAGGATGCGCTGGTGGCGATTGTACGGCTGCAGGCGCACGCTCTTCAGGTAGTGTTCAATTCCCGTGCGACGCCGGCGGTGTTTGAAAAATAATTGGTGTCGCAGCAGGCATTGCGGTTCGTTGGGCTCAATGCTGCGCAGGGCACCGCATTTGATGAGGTGGGTGACTTCCTTCTCCCGGGGCCGTACCCGCAGCACAAAATCGTAATAATCCGAAAAGGGCCGGTGACGCCGTTCTGCCAGAATGCGCGCCCGCGTGCGGGCCGTTAATTCCCGTACCCGGTGCAGTCCCACGCGAATGGCATCCCCCTCGCCGGTAAAGAATTCGTCGGAGGCGTTCACGTCCGGTGGCAGCAAGCGGATGCCCATCCGTCGGCATTCCTCAATATACGCCGCCGTGGAATAGAAACCCCCTTCGTTGTTCAATACCGCAGTCATGTATTGCACGGGGAAATACGCCTTCAGGTAGGCGGTCTGGTAGGCAATGGTTCCGTAAGTGGCCGCGTGAGCTTTGTTGAAGCCGTAGCCCACAAAGTTGGCCAGAAAGTGCCACACGTTCTCCGCCGCTTCCCGCGAAAGCCCATTGCGCATGGCGCCATCAATGAATTCCCGGTACATACTGTACAGGGTGCGGCGGTCGCGGGATTTGGTCATCGCTTTGCGCAGCACATCTGCCTGGGCCAGGCTAAAGCCGGCAATTTCCACCGCCACCTGCATCACCTGTTCCTGGTACAGAATGTTGCCGTAGGTGTCCTTCAGCACCGTTTCCAGGCGGGGGTGCAGGTAGGTAACGGGTTCTTTCCCGGCACGGCGGCGGATGTACTGCTCCTTCATGCCGCTGTTGGCGGCACCGGGACGAATGAGTGCCACGGCGGTAATCACGTCGTCCATGCTGTCAATCTGCATTTTCCGGAGCAGCCCCCGCATGCCGGGACTTTCCGTCTGGAAGCACCCCAGGCTGAAGCCGTTACGCAACAGGGTGATGGCATTGTGATCATTTTCCGGAATTACCCGCAAATCCAGCGGAGAGAGGTGATGCCGCCGTGCATCCAGGAACGGAAAGCGCTGCGGGGTCAGATACGCTTCCGGGCGTTCGGGAACGATTTTCCCCCGGGTCACATCCAGACGGTACACCGGCGGGGCTTCCCCCGGGGAAATGATGCACTGCCGGAACAACGCCGTAATGGCCGCCAGTGTGTCCGAAACGATGGTCAGCGATCGTACCCCCAGCAGGTCCATTTTCACCAGCCCCAGCGCTTCAATGCTGTACATATCGTACTGGGAAATAACGATGCCTTTGCCGGCTACCTGGAGGGGAGTGTAGTGGGTAATGCGTTCCGGGGCAATAATTACCCCACCGGGATGAATGGACTGGTGCCGGGGCAGATCAGCGATGCGCTGTGCTACCGTTAGCACCTGTTTTACAGTGGGAATGCTGTCCCGCAGGGTGCGGCATTCCGGAATGTGGGCCAGGGTGTCCTCCAGGTGGTGGACGCTGCCGTGGGGCAGGTAACGGGTGAGGGTGGCAATTTCGCTTTCCGGCAGGCCGTACACCCGCGCCACATCCCGAATGGCGGAACGCAACTGAAAGGTGTTAAAGGTGCAAATCATGGCCGTGCGGTCGGTGCCGTATTTCTCGTACACGTAGGCCAGCACCCGATCCCGGTTCTTCCAGCAGATGTCCAGGTCAATGTCCGGCGGGTCAGAGCGCTCCGGATTCAGAAACCGCTCGAAATACAAATTGTAGCGGAGGGGATCCACGTGGGTAATGCCCAGCACGTACGCCACCAGGCTGTCCCCGGCAGAGCCGCGTCCCACACAGGGAATGCCCTCGCGGTTGCAAAAATCGACGATGTCCTTAACAATCAGGAAATATTCCGCAAACCCCAGGCGCAGAATGGTGTGCAGCTCGTACAACAGACGCCGCAGAATGGGGCGGGTGAGGGGGCGGTAGCGTTGCCGGGCACCGGCCAGTACCAGTTGTTTGAGGTGTGTGGCCGGGGTGGTATCCGGGGGCAGGGAAAGCGCCGGAAACACCGGGCGTCCCAGGGAAAACGCAAACCGGCACCGCCGGGCCACTGCAACCGTGGTGGCCAGTGCCTGCGGAAAATTGCGGAACACCGTGGTCATTTCCGCAGCGGATTTTAAATATTGCTGGGGGGAACCGGCATCGGGGACGCGGTCCAGCAGGGTGTTGTGGTGAATGGCGCGCAGTACCCGCCGCACGGCAAAATCCTCCGGGGTAAGGAAGTGCACGTCGTTGGTGGCCACCAGGGGGATATGGTGCTGCACCGCCAGATCCCGCAAGCGCACGTTGGGCAGCACGTCATCTTCGGAAAAGGACTGCAGTTCAATGTAGAAGCGGTCGCCGAACACCCGGTGCATGTCCCGGCAATAGCGGGCAGCGGCTTCCATCCGGCGGGATTTCACCTGTTGCCACAGCAAGCTGCTGTGCCCCCCGGCCAGCGCCAACAGACCACGGTTAAAGCGGAACAATTCGGCCCGATCCAGCCGGAACGCTAAATGCCCACCGGTTAAATGGCCGCGGGTGAGCAGGGCGGAGAGGTTCCGGTAGCCTTCTCCGTTCATTACCAGCAGCACCAGCCGGCCGTCGTCGGCAATGTCCACTTCGGCACCAATAATGGGGTGAATGCCCGCGTCCCGGGCAGCGCGGTAAAATTCCACTGCCCCGTGGAGGGCGTTGTGGTCCGTTAAGGCCAGAGCAGTAAAGCCCAATTGCCGGGCAGCGGTAACCAGGGCCTCCGGACTGGCGGTGGCATCCAGCAAGCTGTAGTAGCTGTGCACGTGCAGGTGCACAAAGGGTGGGGCAGCGCGCGATGTGCCCCGATGCGAATTTCCGCCCATGGTTGCCCTCCGTTATTTGGTCAGTGCCGGGGAGTGCAAAATGTACCCCGACTTGTCCATGCGGTACCTTTTGCGCAGTTCCAGGGTGTCCGCCGGCAAAATGGCCATAAAGCCAAACTTGCGGCGGATGGTATCCACGGCCGCTTCCAGCAATTCCTCCCGCTGGTGGTCGTCGAACAGGCGCAATTGCCAGTTGCGCCACTGCAGTTGACTGACCTGCACCCCCACGTGGCGCACCCGTTGCCGCCGGAACGGAATGCGTTCCACCTGCTGCTGTACCGCCTGAAAAAGCTCTGCCGCGGTGTCCGTGGGATGCTCCAGCGTTGCCGTGTGCTGATGCTGGGTAAAGTCCGAATAGCGGATTTTTACCCCCACCCGTCGGGCAATGAGTTCCTGCTGACGCAGTTTGGCCGCAATGCGTTCCGTTAAATACTGCAGTGTGGCCAGGATGATGGTCGCATCCATGGTATCTTCTTCAAAAGTGGTTTCGCGGCTGATTTGTTTGGGCACAATGCGTTGTTGCACCGGGCGTGGGTCGCGGCCATTGGCCAGTTCCCACAACTGACGTCCCCGGCTGCCGAAAAGATCCTCCACCACCAGCGGCGGCAAGGCGGCCAGTTCCCCCACCGTAAAGATGTTGAGGTCCATTAACAGTCCTTTGGCCACCCGCCCAATCCCCGGCAGCACATCCACCGACAACGGCGCCAGAAAGGCTTTTTCCTCTCCCGGCGGAACGTACACGATGCCACGGGGTTTGCGCAAATCCGAGGCAATGCGCGCCACCACCTTGTTGGTGGCCATGCCAATGGAAACCCCGATGTGCAGCGCGTCAGCCACCTCCTGCTGAATGCGGCGTGCCAGCGCTTCCGGGTGGGGGAATTTTCCGGGACCCACAAACAGGTGCTGGGTGCCGGTCAGGTCCAGGTACGCGTCGTCCAGGGAGGTAAATTCCACCTGGGGCGTGTAGCGGAGGTAGATTTCCTGCAGTACCAGCGAAGCGGCCTGGTAGTGCTGGAAGTTGCCTTTCAGGAACACCGCTTCCGGGCAAATTTCCTTTGCCTGGTGCAGGGGCATGCCGGTGCGCACGCCCCGTGCGCGGGCTTCGTAACTGGCCGTGTGCACCACGCCGCGCTGGTTTTCCGTGCCACCCACAATCACCGGGCGGCCCCGCAGCAGGGGATTAAACCCCTGTTCCACGGACGCAAAGAACGCATCCGCATCGATGTGCGCAATGAGTGGGGACGCCATGCCCGTTCCTCCCTGACAGTACCGGTTTATTAGTGAACATATTTACACTAAAAGTTACACCGGCACACAGCGGAATGCAACCAATTAGGGGGATTTTGTTCACTGTTTTCGTTTTAAAAGAGAAGAGGGCATGGGGAAGCAAAAAGGCCAAAAATACCTTGCAAAAAAGAGGGATGTATTGTAAAATGCAACAAATGTGGATTGAAAAATGCATAAATGAATATTCAAACTTGAATGCACGTTCAAAAAAATATAACGATTGTTCAAGACAATGAAAAACAAGGATTTACAAAAATTTTTCCTAAGCAGATATATAAACAAGGGGTTAGGTGGATTTTTCTCATTTTTGGGAATAACAAGCGTAATAATCGACACGGTGTCACGCAAAACGACAGATTTCGCACGTAATAGCGTAATTTGTGGCGGTGCCCTTGCAGAAGCCCCGTTTTTCAGAGGGGATTGAGACCGGAGCTTGTAATCGAAATTGTGGGGGGCGCCTTTTCCCGCTTGCAGAAGCCCCGTTTTTCAGAGGGGGAAATGAAGAAAAAAGACAAAAGAAAAAAGACAAAAGGAAATTGAATTTGGGGGTAGGCCTATAGAGGATGTAAAAGTTTAGTTGGTATAATTATATAATTTTTTTCTCCTCCCCATTTCAGATAAAAGAACAAAAGTTGTGCTCCAGGTTATTTTTGTCTTTTGTCTTTTTTCTTTATTCTTAATTATATCTCGGTAGCCAGAGGGGGAAAAAGAGGGGATTGCCGAGTCCAGGGATGGGCGGAGCCTGCCCGTAGCGCTGGAGGCGCGAGGGGCAGGAGACGAAAGGCATAGTAGTAAAGCGAAGGCTTTTTAACCTTACAGAGACCCCGCTTTTCATCCCGCCGCAAAGCGCACTCATCCAGAGTGCAGGCGGGATGTCTACCGTCCCGGTAGCCAGAGGGGGAAGAGAAAGCAAGACAAAAGACAAAAGAAAAAAGACAAAAGGAAATTGAGTTTGAGGTTAGGGCTGTAAAGGTTGTACAAATATAAATGTTAAGGTTATATATATTTCTTCTCATCCCCATTTTAGATAAAAGCACAAAAATTGAATTCAGGGTTATTTTTGTCTTTTGTCTTTTTTCTTTTGTCTTATGTTATTTCCCCGCCGGGCACTAAATTCCTCCCAAAAAGGGGCTGGTGATGGACGATATCGTTGTAGTGGAAGGACTACGCACCCCGTACGCTAAAGCGTGGACGGTGTTCAACCATAT
>WGBF01000077.1 GCA_015494485.1 bacterium
AATGGATCGACCGGGTTTTTGAAGCTGCCCGTACGGAACTATCCGATCTCAAGCCGGAAGCCTATCGTCAGTGGCTGGTTACCCACATTGTTGAGGTCTGTGATAGCCAGGAAGGGGAAATCATCCTTTCCAGCAAGGATAAACAACGCCTGGGAAGTCAATGGGAAAGCCGGGTTCGAAAAGCCCTGAAAGCCAAAGGGATTGGTGAAAATGTGCGCTTTGTGTATCAGAAGGTAGATTTTAGCGGTGGCTTCATCTTCCGCACTCCCAAATATGAAGTGGAGTTCACTTTCGAAAAACAGCTCAGCGCATTGCGGGAAAAACTTCAGAGCAAAATTAGTGCTATTTTATTTGAACAGGATAAGAAAACCGAAAAGTAGCGGAACGCCTATTTCCAGAGGAATAGCATGAGCGGATTCAACTTTCAACTTCATCAATTTAGTGGCGATATCCGCTACTTGTATTCCGTGGGGCGACTCCGGGTAATGGAAAAGCAACTGATTCCCTTTCAAAAATTCAACCGCATGGCGGACCGGGAAAACTGGCAGGGCGTTCTGGATGAATTACGGAGCACCACCTATTACGAGCGATTAATTCCGGTTAAAAATGCGCGGATGCTGGAAGATGCCATTTCGTCCTTTGTACAGGAACGCCAGCAGTTAATATTGGAATTAAGTCAGAACTCCCCTTTAATAAAAGCAATATTATTGCGCCATGATTTCAACAACTTAAAAATTTTGTTAAAAGAACAGTGGCTTTCCCGGCAACGGGCTTTTCCGCTGTCAACATTGGGCATCGTGGAACCGGGGCAATTGGAAGAACAGTTTCGTCGGCCACACACCCTTCCGCCTCCGCTTCAGGACGCCTATCAGTTAGCGACAAACGACTTTCAACAACATCAGTCGGTATTCCGGGGAGAAATGGTGGTGGATCTTTATTATCTGAAATATGTAAAGTCCCAATTTTTGCGCAGCAATCTTCCTTTTTTAAAGGAATTCATTGCTTACCGCATTGATTGGTTGAACGTTGCTCAACTGTTGCGCTGGCGGTGGTGGCAACCCGATTCACCCCCGGACTGGCAACTGTTTGTGCCCGACGGATATTTGAATATGGATTTTCTTCACCGACTTTGGCAGGAGCCTCCGGAACGATTACCCGAATTGATTCGGTTTACGCATTACGGGGAAGTGATGGCGGAAGGGATGGAGCATTATCGGCAGCATAAACAACTATGGAAGCTGGAAAAACTGGGCGAAGATTTTATTACCGCATTTTGTCGGCTCACCCAATACGCCAGTGCAGGTATTGAACCCCTTATTGCCTTCATCTGGGTATCGATGCAGGAATTAAAAAATCTGCACATGATTCTCATTGCAAAATACATGGGGTTATCCCCGGAAATCATTAAAACACGTATCCGGATGGTGTATGAATAAAATTGCAATACTGGCAGACCGCATTACGGCGGAAATATTTCGCGTTACCGATATTCATGTGGTGGAAGTGGAGGACGGACAAAACAGCCTTTCTTCTCTGGAAGAATTGGTGCACGGCGACTGGGAGATTATTTTCATTACCGAAAATCTGGCGCGGGATATTGCCGATGCTTTGCCCCGGTATCAGCAGGGGGAAGGCCCAATTGTGGTGGTTATTCCTGGTGTGGGAACCCGCAAGCATCTGGGCGCGGAAATGATGCAAGCCATTGAAAAATCGGTAATTGGAATGTAGAGATGTCACATATTTTTTACGTCGTGGGATAATGGTAGTGCAAAGCGGATGAAATAATGAGGACACAGATGGAATGAAACACACTGGTGTAATTACTAAAATTTCCGGTCCGCTGGTAGTAGCAGACCAGATGGAAGGCGCCCGGATGAACGATGTGGTGCGGGTGGGAAATTTCCGCTTAATCGGCGAAATTATTGAATTGCACGGGTCGCGCGCGTTTATTCAGGTGTACGAAGAAACGGCCGGTGTAGCGCCAGGAGAGCCGGTGGTAAGCCTGAATCAGCCATTAAGTGTGGTGTTAGGCCCCGGGTTAATCGGTTCCATTTACGATGGTATTCAACGGCCTTTGAACCGCCTCCAGAAAAAGGTAGGGAATTTTATTGCCCGCGGCGTTACCGCTCCCCGTCTGGACCATGAGAAAAAATGGAAGTTTATTCCCCGGGCAAAAAAGGGAGAAACTGTCCAGGCAGGAGATATTTTAGGTGACGTTCCGGAAACCCATACTATTGTTCACCGCATTCTGGTTCCGCCCCATATTAAAGAAGGAAAACTTACCCACCTGGTCCCCGAAGGCGAATACACCATTGACGATGCCATCGCCACAATTGAGACGCCGAAGGGAAAACAGGACCTGACCATGGTGCAAGAATGGGCAGTGCGAAAAGCACGACCCTATAAAAAACGTTTGGCACCGGGGGAACCATTGATCACCGGGCAGCGCGTGATTGATACTTTCTTCCCGCTGGCCAAAGGCGGCACGGCCTGCGTACCCGGACCGTTTGGCAGTGGGAAAACGGTGGTGCAACATCAAATAGCTAAATGGGCGGATGCTCAGGTGATTGTATACATTGGCTGCGGGGAACGAGGCAACGAAATGACCGATGTCTTGATGGAATTCCCTAAACTCATCGATCCTTACAGCGGCAGACCGCTCCTGGAACGAACCATTTTAATTGCCAACACCTCCAATATGCCTGTGGCTGCCCGGGAAGCGTCCATTTACACGGGAATTACCTTAGCGGAATATTATCGGGATATGGGCTACCACGTGGCGGTGATGGCGGACTCCACGTCCCGGTGGGCCGAAGCCCTGCGGGAAATGAGCGGTCGCCTGGAAGAAATGCCCGGGGAGGAAGGCTATCCGGCTTATCTGGGTTCCCGGCTGGCGGAATTTTACGAACGCGGCGGTCGGGTGCAATG
>WGBF01000078.1 GCA_015494485.1 bacterium
CATAATTCCAGCGGATGCGCTCCGCCTGCTCAATGGCGGCCACCAGATCCTCCACCGTTTGCCGGTAGAAGAATACGCCGCTGGCGGTGGCATCGTTTCCCGGAGTGTGCCCCACCACCGTTTCCAATGCACCGCCCCGACCATACGCAATGACCGGCGTGCCACAGCTCTGGGCTTCAATCGGGGTAATCCCGAAATCTTCCTCCCCGGGGAACAACAATGCCCGCGCGTGCTGCAGGTAGTCAACCATTTCTGCCTTGGGCAATGGTGGTAAAAACCGCACCGTAGTACCGGCCATGGCCTGCAGCCGTTTCTTTTCCGGGCCGTCGCCAATAACCACAAGCGGGAACCCCTTCTTGTTGGCGGCCGCAATGGCCAGATCCACCCGTTTGTAAGGAACCAGTGCGGTAACAACCAGGTAATAGTCCTTCTTTTCTGTAGAAAGGGGAAACTGCTCCGTGTCCACCGGGGGATGAATCACCGTAGCCGAGCGCCGGTAAAACTTCCGCACCCGCCGGGCCACATGGCGGGAATTGGCCACAAAATAATCCACCCGCTGGGCACTGGTTACATCCCACATACGCAAATAATTGGCAAATAGCGGAATCAACCGCCGGGTCACCCAATTCAGGCGTTGGGGATCGAAGTAATTTTCGTACATATCCCACACATACCGCATGGGGGTGTGGATGTAGGAAATGTGCAACGTGTTCGGCCCCACCCGCACACCCTTAGCCACGCAGTGGGAGCTGGAAATCACCAGGTCGTAATCTTTCAAATTGAATGTTTCAATGGCTGTGGGGAACAACGGCAAATAGTAGGGATAGCGGGTATTTTTGAAGGGCAGTCGGTCAATAAACGTCGTCCGCACCCCACGGGATTCAATGATGGCATCCACGGATCCCTTTTTGTGCAGCAGGGCGTACACATCGGCCTGTGGAAATAGTTTGAGCAGCGTGGCCACCACTTTCTCCCCGCCGCGCATGGAGGTAAACCATTCGTGGACGACGGCCACCTTCAGTTGTTGCAACCGAACGGACATGGCATTCCCAATTAATGACCGAAAAATTTAACCACGAAATGTGGTTTTTCCACGGGGAAATATAGATGCTTCCGGGGAAACGGATTCGTTTTGTACCAATGTTGAAGGGGGGCGCGTTGCGGAACATCGCCCTGGGAACCCCGCCAACTGCCTGTCACCATTCGGTCTGCTGGTAACGGCGGGCTTTCCCACGCTGCCACACCGAGAGAACCTGCTTCCGGCTCCTTCTATCGGATCGGAAAGAACCCGACGTCCGTTGCAAAATTGTTGGTGGGCAGTTGTGGATGTGCCGGGAGGCGCCTATATTTACAGAAAAACATGCGAGGAGGCATTCATGAACACACGGCAACTGGGCAAAGATGGCCCCATGTTAACGGAAATTGGACTGGGTACCTGGGCAATTGGCGGCCCCTGGACATGGGGATGGGGTCCGCAGGACGACGCCGATTCCATTGCAACCATCCGCCGCGCACTGGAGCTGGGCATTAACTGGATTGACACCGCCCCGGTTTACGGTCTGGGACACGCAGAGGAAATTGTGGCCCGCGCCATTGAAGGCCACCGCCATGAGGTGTTCATTGCCACCAAGTGCGGACTGGTGTGGGATGAACGGCGCCGCGTGGACCGCAACAACCGTCCGGAAAGTATTCGGAAAGAGTGCGAAGCCAGCCTGCGCCGCCTGAACACCGATTACATTGATTTGTACCAGATTCACTGGCCGGACCCCAACACGCCGGTGGAAGACAGCTGGGCGGAAATGGTGCGCCTGCAGGAAGAAGGCAAAGTGCGCTACATTGGGGTCTCCAATTTTGATGTGCCCCTGCTGGAAAAGTGCGAAGCCATTCATCACGTCAATTCCCTGCAACCGCCGTACAGCATGGTTCACCGCGTAAAATACCCGGAGGTGGAAAAGGAAATTTTGCCCTGGTGCCGGGAACACGGGGTTGGCGTGGTGGCGTACAGCCCCCTGCAGAACGGTCTGCTGACC
>WGBF01000079.1 GCA_015494485.1 bacterium
CCAAGTACATTGAATTGTGGGTGAAAGGAACCACCGGACGGGTTAATATTGACATTGGGCACATCAGTGAAGACTACTGGGTGCGGGGGGTGAATTATCGGGGCTTGCCTTCTCTTGGAAATTTGAACACCGAAGACGTCAATTTTAACACCCTACTGGACGAGGGAGAGGATGTGGGAATTGACGGCATTCCGGACGGACAGCCCGGCGACGATCCCGATGATAATTTTGTGGGCCCCGAAGACGCCATTAAGCAGAATCTGCCCCATCCGTTTTACCGCATTAACGGAACGGAAGGCAATGGGGACCCCGAGAAAGGGGTTCAGGGGGTGCGGGCTCCGGATACCGAGGATTTGAACGGCGACGGGGACGTAAATACCCAGAACGATTATTTCGCGTACAGTTTTGACCTGTCCGACGAAAACAATCCCTACATTAAAGGGCGCACGTCAGCCGGATGGCGCCTGTACCGGATTCCCATTCGGGATTATGATTTTAAGGTGGGCAATCCCGACACCAATTTTCAGGAAATTTTTTACGTTCGCCTGTGGCTCAACAACCTGGAGCCGGACGGGGAATTTCACACCATTCAAATTGCCACCTTTGATTTTGTGGGAAATGAGTGGGAGGAAAAGGGGCTGGCGCTCACGGACACCAGCAATTTTCAAAAATCCGATACCCTGTTTACCCTGGACGTGTATAACACCGAAGAGAATGTGGAAGCAGTGGAAGGGGGCCCGGAACCATATCATTCCCCGCCCAATGTGACCGGAATTGTGGACCGCATTACGCGGGCCCGTTCCAAAGAACAGTCGCTGGTGCTGCGGATGAAGAAACTTCCCGCCGGCGCGAAGGTGGAAGCCCTGAAGCAGCTCAACTCCAGCATTAACATGATTAATTACGGGAAACTGAAGATGTTTGTGCATGGTGACTGGATGTTGCCAAAGGACGACCCGCCGCTGGAGTTTTTTATCCGTTTTGGGCCCACCGAACAGGTGTATTACGAATACACCGAACCGGTCTATCCCCACTGGGATGAGCGCAACAACATCGAAATCGATTTTAAAGAACTAACGGATACCAAACAGGAAAAATACCTTCTGGCGGATTCTGCCAACGGGCTACCGGTATTTTTCCGGGAAGACCCCAACTACCCCGGCAAAACGTTTAAGGTGGTGGGGTATCCTTCCCTGCACAAAGTGAATTATTTTGTGATTGGTGTGCGAAATAAGGGCAACCAGGATTTGCAGGATATTGAAGTGTGGGTAGACGAATTGCGCGTTACCGATGTGGAACGGGAAAGCGGCAATGCCATGCGCCTGTCGGCCAATTTACAAATGGCCGATGTAGGGCAGGTGAATGCCAGCTGGGAACTGGTGGATGACAATTTCCGGCGCCTGGAACAGAAATATGCAAACCAAAAGGGACCCAGTGGGTTTACCCGGCTGCGGCAGATTTACAACAGCAACTTTCGGTTGAATAAATTTTTACCGCAATTTTTAAAAGTGGAAATACCCGTTCATTTTAAATATGACCGGAACGTTCAGGTACCCAAGTATTTTTACAACAGCGACCGGCGAACCTTTTTCCGCCCGGATAATATGTTTGACCGGGTCAAAACGTTTCTGGGATTGAACGCGTTGTCACCGGAGCTGGAAGCCAATTCCAATATCAGCGAAAGTCGCTCGTTCGGATTTTCCTTCAAACGCAAAAACGAACAACGCGATCCGTGGTATTTGAAATACTCCATTAACCGCTTAAATCTTTCGGTCAATTTTGTTCAGGTACACCGCAGTTCGCCCACTCAAAAACGGCAGGATAATGCCCAGATTTCCGGGCAGATTAGCTACTCGGTGCAATTTCCCCGGGATAAGTTTTTTACTCCCTTTGCCTGGTTGGGGAAGGGGCGTCTGGTGCGCGCCCTGGCGCGTCAAAAATTGTATTATTTGCCGTCCAACATTTCTGCGAATGCTAAGTTAACGGATAATGAAAACGTTATTCAAAATCGTCTGGAGCCCAAACCCACCATTACGCCGCAGACCACAACCGGTCGCAGTTTTCAGATGAGCTACAAGATGCTGGAAAGCCTGGACATGCGATTCAATCGCACAGTGCAAAGCGATGCCTGGTATAAAAAATACCGCGCCCGGGATGTGATGAAAGCTATCTTCGATCGGCTGGATTTTGGCCTGGATAAAAATGTGACCCAGAATTTCAATCTGAATTACCGACCCAACTTTTTTAACATTTTCCGTCCCACTTATTCCTATCAATCGCAGTTCACGTATTCCATTGTGAATCCCAAACGGAATGACCGAACATCGCGCCTGAATATTTCGCAAAATTTACAGTTCTCCATCGAACCGGCGGACTTAATTAACCGCATTTACAATCCCAAATTAAAGCAGAAGAAGCCACCGAAAAAGAAAACGGGATTCGGGCCTAAAAAATTTGGTCCGGGGAAAAGCAAAAAAACACCCACCCAGGGTAAAACCGGCAAAGATAAAACCGGCAAGGATAAACAACAGGACCAGCAGGAAAAGAAAGGGTTCCGTCCCCCCAATTTGTTGCATTTGTTGCATTCGGTGTTAACATCCTGGAAAAGCATAAACGTCCGCATGGTCCGAACAGAAAATTACCAGCATTTTCTGTTGAAACGGATGCCGGATTGGCGCTACCAGCTGGGGCTGAACCGGGACCCCCGCGCCGGGGTGGACACCACCTTTAATAAATTGTTCCGGCTACCCAGCATCAGCAAACGGGATGAAATCAAGTTTGATTCGCAGTTTCTCTTTTCCCAGTACATTCAGGTGAATTTAAATTATGCCTACTCCTTGGACCGACGGTCGAGCAATCAGCAGGATTATGCCAATTTCCAGTCCGGGTACTTTTTTATGGGGGATGACCCCCAGAAGGGCGAAAAAACGTGGTGGCAGTACGTGCCGGATTGGGGCGTCCGGGTGCGGGGACTGGAGAAAATTCCCTTTCTTAAAAAATATGTAAAAACCATGACCATGGAACACTCCCGCAACGGGAAATTTCAACAATCCTTGCGGTATGAAGACGACCAGGAATTTCGGGATAGCTGGACGTACACCAACAGCTACCAGCCCTTCTTTGCCCTGAATATTAACACCGTGTGGGGGGTAAATGTTACGTTGCGGTATAACACCTCCCAGAGTTACAATTATTCCAGCAACGGTACAATTAATGCCAATTTAACCAGTTCCTTTGATGCCAGTGCCAAATATTCCCTGCGGAAAGGGTTTTCGCTGCCCATTCCATTTCTGAAAAAGAAGAAATTGAAGAACGAAATGGACTTAACCGTCACCTTTAACCGGACGTCCAGTTTAAATCAAACCAAACGGCCGGGCGCTACGGAATATGTTGTTCTGTACGCCACCAAGAATACCAAATTCCGCCCGCAGCTTACCTACCGATTCAGCCAGCGGGTTACCGGCAGCGCTTTCTTTGAACGCGGTATTACCGAAAACGTCCGCACCGGCCGGTACTCCTATTTTGAATTTGGTATTAATGTGAATATTGCGATCCGTTAAAAGGGATGAATATGAATTGGACGTTGGGGAATTCGAGATGGCGGTGTATTTTTAGAATTCATAACAGGTAAGGAAATCCGGTGAAGATTCAGAAAATGACATTGCGTATTGTGAGCATCGGGCTGTTGAGTGCAGGCCTTGTTCTGGGCGTTCTGATGCCCCGGCAAAGTTCGGCCGCAGAATTCAATGCCGATAGTGCGTGGGCATACCTGGTGCGTCAGGTGGAATTTGGCCCCCGCAATCCGGGGAGTGCCGCGCACCGGGCGTGCAAAACCTATCTGGTGAACACCCTGCGGCGTTTTACTCTCCGGGTTGAAGAACAGAGTTTTATGCACTACGATGCCGTCAACAAGAAAAGTTTTATGCTGACCAACGTCATTGCCCGCTTTCAGCCGGACAACCCGGACCGCATTTTGCTATGTGCCCACTGGGATACCCGCCCCCGCGCCGATCAGGAACGAGATCCTGCAAAGCGCAATCAGCCTATTCCCGGCGCCAACGATGGCGCTTCCGGCGTGGCGGTACTGCTGGAAATCGCTCGCCTGCTGGCCCAAACACCGGTGACGGTGGGGGTGGACATTGTCCTGTTTGACGGCGAGGATTACGGTCGCGAGGGCCATCTGGAGGAGTACTTTCTGGGTTCCCGGTTTTTTGTGCAGAACAATACCCGGTTTTTCCCCCGTTACGCCATTTTGCTGGACATGGTGGGGGATAAGCAGTTGCAGCTTCCCCGCGAGGGGTATTC
>WGBF01000080.1 GCA_015494485.1 bacterium
CACGATATTGTAAATCAGGAGGGTGAGCCCGGTCAGGATGAAAAAACTGAGGGCAATTCCCAGGGCTGGCCAGAATTGCTGCTGTACAAAGCGAATTCCGGCTAACAACGCCTGCCGAGTGCGGCGAACGTCATCCCGGATTATCACCATACGGCTGTAATCCAGAATCATGGCGTAAAGCATGAGTAAAAATTGCAACAGCACAATGCGGAAGACTTTGTTCCAGTACAGAACCGTTTCGTAAGGATGTTTTCCCCAGATAAGCCGCTGCAGCCCTTTGAAGGCAAGCACAATGCCCACAAAAAGCCCCAGTATCAGTAAACTCCACAGTGCCAGGCGCACAAACCGCCAGAAATACCGGGAGGCATTTCCCCAGAAAACGGCCGGGTCGTACACCCCGTCCCCCAGGTAAACGGAAAAAATGCCCCCGGAAAGAAATAGCTGCACCAGTTGGTACAGTAGCAACCCAGCGGCAATGACCGTTATCCATATCGACAAAAAGGTGGGTTGGTGGATTACCAGGTCAAACAAAAAATCCATGTTGAATGCACCCCCCATGTTACGCATCAGCAGGGAGTGTCCCCCAAAGGAGGAAATAGCTGCCCGCCAGGGGAGCATCATCAGCAGTCCAAACAAAACGTTTACCAGATACAAGATGCCAATCATCTTTTTATTCTGTGCGGTAAGGCGAAAACTGGTTGCAATATTGCGGAACATGAATGGTCTCCCGAATTTTTCTGGATTCAATCGGTTAAAATGGCACCAGCAATTGAAACAGGTTCAGCAGGCTGAGATGTTCGGTTAGAAACTGCATCCAGAACAGGCCCCGAATGCTGAGCTTGGCTAATCCCCGATGCTGGCGTTTTACCGTTTTGCTGTTGTTGGTGACATTGATGTCCATGGGAATTTTAAATTCCGGGTCCACGGTGGCATACACCAGTCGGGCCGGTTTAATGAAGATGTATTTTTTCCAGTAATCTTTGCCGTCCCAGGTGGTGCGAACGGTATCCCCGTTGTCAAACACCATCTCAATTTCCACCGGGAACACAAAGTCTTCAAAGCGCCGCACTTTCACTTCGGAGTAAAACACTGTGTCCTGCTTTTGCGGTTTAGGGGCTTTTAACGGTTTTCCGGCCAGGTAATCGGAAATATTCAGGGTGTAATCAAATCCCGCAGGAACCGGTAGCGGTACGGAAATGGCATCCCCAATGCCGTAATCCAGGGCAGCATTGGAGTACAGTGCCTGGTCAAAAAACCAGCTTAAATCCTCTCCGGCAACGTCGCTGAGAGTTTGGACAAAGTCGCGTGAGGTGGGGTGTTTAAACCGGAAGCGCTTCACGTATTCCTGCATGCCCCGGCGCATCACTTCTTCTCCCAGATAATTTTGCAAGGTGGTTAACAGTACCGCAGGGCGGGAGTAGGAATTAATTCCGTAGCTTTGATTGCTGTAATATTTCCAGGCATACCGCAGCATGGGATCGTATTTGGGACCCCGAATGTACCCCAAACGCTGCAGTTGCAGGTCACTGACCTGAATACCGAACCAATCCACCATATTGGCCCGGGGACCGAAGGCATCGCGCATAATCTGCACTTCGGTGTAGGAATTAATGCCTTCATCCATCCAGCTTTCTTCAAATTCATTGGAAGCCAGCAGGTGGTACCAGTAATTGTGCCCAAATTCATGCACGGTGACCATTTCCAGAAAGCGCACGCCTTTCGGTACTTTATAGGATGTTCCGGTGGTAATCAGGGTGGGATATTCCATGCCACCGGCGCCGCGTGCCCCGGTGCGCGGATCCACCACCGTAAGGTTGGGGAAGGGGTAATCGCCGTACCAATTCTGGAAATACTCCACGGCAATTTGCGCCGCACGCAACTGGCGTTCCCCCTGGTTGGCATGGTCCGGTTGCATCAGCACCCGGATGTTCACATCCTGTGCCTTGCCCCGGAATTCCACAAAGTTTGGACTGGCTGTCCAGGCAAAATCGTGCACATCTTCCGCATGGTAAAAATGGGTAGCGGTTCCGTCCGGATTCCGGGTTACGTCATATTCCAGGCCGGTAGCCCCCACAATGAAATCCTGCGGTACGGTCATCCATACATTGTACACCCCAAAGTCGGCAAAAAATTCGGAGTTGAGGTGAAACTGGTGACAGTTCCAGCCGCGGTCGGTGTACACGCCAATTTTGGGAAACCACTGCGCCACCATAAAAAACTCCTCCAGCGCTCCCGTACGGGCAAATGGCGGTTCCGGCAATTTTGCAGTGAAATCAATTCGCAGCATGATGGAATCGCCGGGATTCAACGGTTCCGGCAGCGGTACCCGAATCACCGTTTTATCCTCCGGATTGCCATCGTCCGGCTGGATAAATTCAATGGCAGCGGTAAGGTCCACCGGGGTGGTCCGCTCCTGAACCCGGTCTTCCGGCAGCTTCAATGCCGCCACGCCGGATAGGTCCCGGGGGTGTTGCAGCCATTCCATTCGCAAAATGTCAATAAAACCCCATCCTTTTTCCGGGTCAATTTTGTTGCCGCGGTGTTCCCCGCCGGATTCCTTCATAAATGTGGATTGGTTGTTGCGAAAGGCGTTTAAATACAGGTGGAATTGGAGTTCGGTAATGGCATCGAAGCTGGTATTGTGCCACACCAGAATTTCTTTACCATCCAGGCGTTTGCGATCCGGGTCCAGTTGAACGTCAATGGCGTAATTGGCAATGCGGGGACTGAGGGGCTGAGGGAAAATTGGGGGAATGTCCGGAAGGGGGTCCTGCGCCTGAAGC
>WGBF01000081.1 GCA_015494485.1 bacterium
TATTCCACAATTTGAATGATTTCACCATTTTCGTCATATAACGGAAAATCGTGGACTTCCAGAATTCGCTGTTTCTTTTGGATGGGATCGGTTTTGGTGCAATAGGTTAACTCATGGGCCCCATGCTTGAAGGTCAGAGAAGCCCGACAGAAATTACATCGTTTGAGGGTTCCGTTGCACATCTGGTAACAGGGTTGCCCGATGATTTCGTCGTGCTTTTTCCCCATGAGTTTTAAGATAACGGGATTGGCGCGGGCAATTCGAAAGTCCCGGTCGATGAGCATAATGCCATCCGAAATCGAATTGAAAATCGTTTCCAGTCGCTGATTGCTTTTGTACAATTCGCGGGACACCCGCTCGGCCTTTTCCTTGGCTTCGGTTAATTCCTGGATGTTGGCTTTCAGGGAACGGAGCATGTGGTCAAACCCTTCGTACAGCTGGTCCATTTCGTCCCGCCACACACGATTGGGCATGGGGGAAATATCGATATTTAAATTACCTCGCCGGACCTCATCAATTTTTTCCGTCAGGTTTACCACCGGATGGATCATGTATTTGGAAATGAGCAAAACGGCCACAATTCCAATTAAAATGAAAAACAAGGCGGTATAAAATAAATACTGGGGTTCATAGCGGTAGTTGTTTAAAGCAAACACGCTGTGGAGAAAAATTCCCCCCACCAGAATGGTAAGCACAATCCCGGAAATGGTGATTAAAATGAACCGGTATTTCAAACCCAATTGATAAAATGGAAATCGGGCAAACCATTTATGCAAAGAGAAACGTGTCATGATCAATCGCCAATTTTTGAGTTTTATAAATTAATAGTTTTTTGGAGAAAGGCAAAAATTAAAATGGGGAAAATTGCAAAATCATGCTGGTGTGTACGTAAAAAATGAAAAACGCCTGTCCCGATTTTTGGAACAGGCGTCTGAAGAGGGAAAGCAAACAGTTTTGCCTAACCATTCTTTTGTTCAAAATCCTTCATGAATTCCACCAGGCGTTGCACCCCTTCCAGCGGCATGGCATTGTAAATGGAGGCGCGAATTCCGCCCACAGAACGATGGCCTTTCAAGCCCACCAGGTCATTGGCAGCGGCCTCTTCCACAAATTTCTTTTCCAGCTCTTCACTGGGGAGCCGCCAGGTAACGTTCATTAACGACCGGCTGTCCTTCCGGGCATGGGGCCGGTAAAACTCACTGGCATCCAGGGCATCGTACAAAAGCTGTGCTTTCTGGCGGTTGACTTTCTCAATGGCATCAATGCCCCCCTGATCTTCAATCCACTTCATAACCAGATTCACCACATAAATCCCAAAAGTATTGGGGGTATTGTACAGAGAATTTTTCTCAGCAAATATTCTGTAATTTAAAATGGTTGGAATGTCCTCCGGGGACCGTTCCAGTAAATCTTTGCGAATAATCACAATGGTAACCCCGGAAGGCCCGGCATTTTTTTGCGCCCCGGCATAAATAAGCGCAAATTGATTGGGGTCAAAACGGCGGCAGTAAAAATCGCTGGACATGTCCGCAATTAACGGGACATCGCCCGTATCGGGGTATTCCTGCCATTGGGTTCCAAAAATGGTATTGTTGGATGTAATGTGCACATAGGCTGCATCACTGCCAATGGTAAAATCGGTCGGAATGTAGGTAAAATTGTCATCTTCCGAAGAGGCAATCACCCGGTACGGTTTGTTCAGCTTTTTGGCTTCCGCAATGGCTTTTTTGGCCCAGGATCCGGTATTAATGTACTCCGCAGTTTTGCCATCCTGACTCAAGTTGAGGGGAATAGCAGCAAACTGCGCTGTAGCACCGCCCTGTAAAAAGAGCACCTGGTAATCATCCGAAAAACCCATGATGCGTTTTATCCGCTCCTCCGCCTCCTGCACCAGGGCTCCAAACGTTTTGGAGCGATGGCTCATTTCCATAATGGACATGCCCTCACCGCGGTAATCCAGCAACTCTTCCTGAACGGTTTGCAGCACGGATAATGGTAAGGTGGCAGGTCCGGGATTAAAGTTAAATACGCGATGCGCCATAATTTTCCTCCTCCGTTTAATTGCGGTTCCGTGTGCAAAAATTTAATGCCAAGGCAGAAGGCGACAAAGCGAAAGATAAATTATTCCTGTGCTTCAATAAAAACTGCACAATGGAAACACTTTTCTCCGGTTTGGATTTTCTGTTGGAATTCAAAGTTACCGGCTTTAAATTCGCACCCAAAAATGCAGAGAACCAATGAGCGAATCACTGGAATCCTTATCCCGACCCTCCTCCCCTGAACTGGATGCCATCTTGGGGAAACCGTTTTCCGTGCTGGACGATGGGTTTATCCGCGTGATTGATTACATGGGAACCGACGCGTCTATTGTCCAGGCAGCGCGGGTATCCTATGGCGCCGGTACTAAAAAAGTTCACCAGGATCGGGGATTAATCCGGTACCTGATGCGGCATTACCACACCACCCCATTCGAAATGTGCGAAATTAAATTGCACGTGCGTGTTCCCATGGATACCTGGCGGCAATGGATTCGACACCGCACGGCCTCTGTGAACGAATACTCCACCCGGTACTCCATTGCCATTGATGCGACTTATGCTACCCAGCCTTCCGGGTGGCGGCTGCAGGCGACCGGCAACCGCCAGGGCAGCGAAGGCACGTTGCCCCCGGAAAAAGGGGACTATTTTACCCGGCGTGAAAAGGAACTGCAGGATTTTGCCCGGAGCATTTACGAAGAGCGTCTGGAAGCCGGCATTGCCCGGGAACAGGCACGCAAAGACCTCCCCCTCTCCACGTACACGGAAGCCTACTGGAAAATTGATTTGCACAATCTGTTTCATTTTTTATGGTTGCGGATGGATGAAAATGCTCAGTGGGAAATTCGCCAATACGCCAATATTATTGGGCATGAAATTGTTGCCCGCTGGGTGCCTCTGGCCTGGGAAGCGTTTGTGGATTACCGCCTGAACGCCATGCCGCTGACCCGAATTGACCGGGAAGTGATTCACGCGTTGAACCAGGAAGGGCCACATGCTGCCATTCAGGCGGCCATTAAAAACGGGTTGCTTCCGGAAGGTTTTCAGCCGGGAGATGAGCTAAAGCGCAACCGCGAACGGCAGGAATTGGAAATAAAGCTGCAAAAATTAGGCTTGCCCGTTCCCTGGGCTCCGTAGGCAGTTTAAATTAAAGGCCTCCCGAAGATCCCTTCTCCCCGGCCCGGTTTAAACATGCAATAACATTCGGGTGGGATCTTCCAGCATTTCTTTGACCCGTACCAGAAAACTGACCGATTCCCGCCCATCAATAATCCGGTGGTCGTAGGAAAGGGCCACGTACATCATGGGCCGTACCACAATTTCCCCGTTAATAACC
>WGBF01000082.1 GCA_015494485.1 bacterium
ACATTCTGGGAGGAATATGAGCGCATTTCCCAATCTAACCGTCGTCAACCATCCCCTATTGCACGATAAGCTGCGCGGTATTCGCGATAAACATACCCATTTTGCCAAATTTCGTCGCTTGATTGAGGCCATCAGCCAGGCGTTGTTCTGGGAAGCCAGTCGGGATCTGCCCCTGGCGCCGGTGGAAGTGGAAACCCCGCTGGAAACAACGGCAGCGCAAAAACTGGCACGTCCCATTGCGCTGGTGCCCATTTTGCGGGCCGGGCTGGGGATGGTCAATGGTATTTTACAGATTGCCCCCCTGGCCCATGTGGGCATGTTGGGAATGTACCGCAACGAAGAAACTCTTCAGCCGGTGGATTATTACCGGCGCTTTCCGCCCGGGATTGAGACCATGGATGTGTTTTTACTGGACCCCATGCTGGCCACGGGTGGGAGTGCAGTGGCGGCAGTGGATAAGCTGAAAGCTACCGGCGTTCAGTATTTGAAAATGCTGGCCATCATCGCCGCCCCGGAAGGGGTACAGGCCATGCTGGAAGCCCACCCTGACGTTCCAATTTTTGCGGCGGCACTGGACCGCCAGCTAAATGATAAAGGCTACATCCTCCCCGGCTTGGGCGACGCCGGCGACCGGTATTTTGGTACCTGATGGGGTTGGCCTTTAAAGTCGTATGATTCCAACAAAAAACTGGTGGGGATTACCTCATCCCCCAAACCCCCTTCTCCTGGGTAGGAGAAGGGGGCTTTTTTATTGAGCACACAAGTCTCTCTGCCATAAGGAGACGAGGGGGACATTCCGGAGCGCCGTGCCAGTCCCAGCCATTAAAATGTTTCGCCAGTGTTCAGCCGGGAAATCACCCCCAAAGGATCGTCAAAATTCATTTTGACGCTTTTGCCTTAAAAACCGCGAAGGACGCCAAGAGCGCAAAGAAAAAGGAATAATATTTAGCGTTCTTCGCGTGCTTGGCGGTTAAACAAATTCCCTAAACTCACCCCCTGGCCCCCTCTCTTTCGCGGAAAGAGAGGGGGAAGGAAAAAACCGTCCTGTAGGGACGCACTGCCCATAGCCCATGGGCTTTTAGCCATGGGAATGGGAAAAAGTCCCCCAAACACCTCACGTCACGTAGGGACGTTTTAAAAATTCCCTATCCCTAAAAAATAATGCACAATTACCAAAAAATGATTTGACATTTTCTGTGCCACATTTTAGCATAAAAATAACCTGCCGGGAGGTGATGGGTTAACCTTAAAATACCCATGGAATGGAGTGGAATTTAAAAATCTAATAAGGCAATATATTTCATTTACATCCAATAAATGGCGTTTAGGTTCGGAGTGGAAACGTACGGGAGGAATACACATGAAAATCAGAATTGGCATTGCGCTTGTCCTGTTGGGAATGCTGTATTTCTCCTGCGAGCGGCTCACGCAACCACGCCTGGGTGGGGAAGCATTTACCCTGCAGGAAGCCGCTACCCTGGTGACGGAAAGCTACCTGCGCTTACACGCCGGACAGGTGGTGCCCGGTAGCACCCTGCGGGTGTACCGCAATGGAGAGATGCTGTGGCAAAAGCCCTACACGGAGGCAGACTCGGTTGTGTATGACAGCACCCTGGTACCGGCGCACACCTACACCTACCGGGCGGAATTGTGGTCCGGTAGCCGGCAACTGGCCCGCAGCAATGCGGTAACAGTCACCACCCTGGATACCACCAGCCACGATTTTGAATGGGAGATCATTGAATTTCCCAGCCCGTATGGCAGCGGAGCGTTGTATGATGTGGCAATAATTAACGAAAACGACATCTGGGCAGTAGGGGAGATATACAGCGACAGTAATCAGACCTGGTTACCCTACAATGCGGTGCACTGGGATGGAGAGAAGTGGGAGTTGAAGCGGATTAATTATAAAGGTTCACCATGGCCCATAACAGCAATATATGCTTTTTCTCCAAATGATATATGGTTTGAAGCATTTGTAAAATGGGACGGGACCAATTTTATCGAAATGCCAATACCAGACATTTTGATTGGATATGGTATTAACAAAATTTGGGGTAACTCCAGCAAGGATTTCTATGTTATTGGCAATAGGGGTTTCATCGCCCACTACGACGGCAGCAGTTGGCGGCGGATAGAGCTACCTGGAATACATGAATTTATTTTAACCGATATCTGGGGCGTACATGATGAATTCACCGGTAAGGATAGAATTTACGTAACGGCTTCCAGTGATCCCTTTGCGGCGTCACCAGTAGGCCGGAAAGTACTGCGTATTAAGGGGGATAAAATTGAGGAGGTGAATGTTAGTGGATTACCAGATTACTTAACCACAATATGGTTTAACGATTGGCGCTATTATGTGGGTACGTTAGGGGGAGTGTACATCAATTCAGGCTTATTGGGTCAATGGGATTGGGTTGACACGTTATCATATTATGGGATTGGACGGATAAGGGGCAATGAAAACAATGACGTATTTGTAGGCGGTGCTTTTGGTATGTGCGCTCATTATAATGGTATGAGCTGGCGTATTTATACAGGGCGGGAGTTGCCATGGATATATGGTACATACACAGGGTTGGCAGTAGCCGGCAACATCGTGGTTTTGGCGGGCGATCAAGGCAACGATGCCATTATTGTGGTTGGCAAACGTTTGTAAGGAAAGGAGGGGAAAATGAAAACCATTTTATCTTTGATAAATAGTTTGGCGTTATGTTGTTCAGTTTTTTACAAATATAGGACACTCCCTTTGAAAAAACACTTTTCCGGTGAGAGTATTTGTGTCGTTTCGGTGTAATGTTGCCGGCGTGACGAAGAATCCCATTTGCTGATATGTTTACAGGCATCAGCCGGAAAATCGCCCCCCAGGATCGTCAAAATTCATTTTGACACTTTTTCTTAAAAACCGCGGAGGACGCGGAGATCGCTAAGAAAAAAATGAAAAATACGTTGCGTACTTAGCGTTCGTTGCGGTTGAGTAATGCCCTGAACTCAC